>CAMYWP010000019.1 GCA_947302825.1 uncultured Bacteroidales bacterium | reverse complement strand
GGCCGGGCTCGCGGTCGTCGGGCTGCTGGATGTACAGGTGCAGCAGGCTGGCGTTGATACCTTCGCAGAAGAAACGGTCCACGCGCTGTTTCATCAGGCGGGGATAGCGGTTGAAGGTGGGACCGCCGGCCGTGCAGGATTCGGCCCAAATCTTATTCTTGCCGTAGATGTGGCCGCAGGAAGAGGCGGCGCGGTTCTCGATGTCGCCCAGGCTGCCTTCGCTCCAGAATTCACCGCCGATCTGGTCACTCTGGCTGCCGTACAGCAGGAATTCCGAAGGGAAACCCCAGTGGCCGTAGCACTCCAGCCAGGTCTGCAGTCCGTCGGCGTTGGCCTTTTTCCGCAAGCCGCCCACATAGTCAAAGGCCACCCTATCGGCCACCAGACGGCGCAGGTCCCAAAGGAAGCGCTCGCTCTCTTCCATGGTGCCGGTCACCCAGCCCTGCAGCACGGGTAAATACGTCCGAGGGTCGTAGCCGTAGGTCTTTGTAAACACTTCGGTCATATCGTCGGTCCAGTTCTGGCCGCCTGTTTCGTAGCTGTCTTCCACCACCACTTTCCAGGTTTTGCGGTCTTCGGCCGGAATGCGGCGCAGGAGTTCGCCCACAAAGGCGTCGTAATGCTCTGCGATGTAGCGCTTGCTCATCTTGTCCACCTCCAGGCCCGTACCCTCCGGAACGGCCGGCGAGTTATGAACGCCCGTGCTTTCCATGTAACTGGTGAGCACGGTCCATTTGCCGTCCGGGACCTGCCAGCGCAGTTTTCCGTCCTGCAGGCAGTCCGTGATATCACGCTGGAAAACGGGGTCCACACAATAGCGGAAATTCACATATTCCGGGTGCTCCCACATATAGCAGTCCCACAGGGGAAGCGGCTCCTGGAACATCTTGGCCAGGCTCTTTTCGGCATAATGGGGCATATAGCCCAACTGGGACAGCGTCACGGTGAAGGTGCCGTCGGAGGGGTCTTCCATGCGCAGTTCATAGGTGCCGGGCAGGCCTTCCGGGAAACTTTCCACCCAGGGCGCCAGGGGCTTGAAGCCCACATTCAGGCCCATATTGTGCCGATCATAAGTGAAAACGGCAATCTCTTTGCCGTCACGCAGCAGGGTGGCAGGCGTCCACTGCGGGCCGTCGCTTTCCAGGATGAAACTGTGCACCGGAAAGGAGGCCTGCATCTTCAGGACAGCCGGGACACCCTTGCGGGTTTTCAGCGTCCAGCTGCGGGAAGCGCCCTCCGGCGTGCGATAGGCCTGGATATCGATGATCCGGTCCTGCGGTACTGGCGGGAGTTGCAGCAGTTGTACGGTCCCGTTGCCTTCCACATCCTGGAAATGGCCTTCCACATACTTCATGCTCTGCTCCGGCTTTATCCAGGGCCCGCCGGACTGGCTCCAGCCCGGGCAGTTGAACAGGCCGATCTCGATGCCCAGTTCCCCGGCTGTTTTGAGGGCCTGGTGCGTGATGTCCCACCACTCGTCGGAAAACAGCTTGACGGGGCCATCGGCATCGCCTTCACGCTGGTTGCCGATGAACGCCTTGTTGATGCCCACACGTTTCATGGCCTCCAGGTCTTTCACCACGCCTTCCTTGGAGATGTGGTTGTCCAGCCAGTACCAGTAAACGGCGGTCTGCACCGAATCCGGCGGCGTACGGAATCCCTTTTCCAGGGCGTCCCAGTAGCTGTTTTGACAGCTGGCGGCCAACAGAGCGGCGCAAAGCAGGAAGAATAGTTTTTTCATCATCGAAGTTTTATCGGCTTACTTTCAAAAGACGCACGCCGTGGGAAGGAATGATGTAAGTAGCCTCCGTGGGAATGTCCTGCTGACGCCACAGATCGCGCACCGTTTCCGGCTCCAGGCCGATTTTGCCCAGTGCGCCCTTCAGGTAGGTGGGCACCGCCACATCGTTCAGGTTGAAGATGCCCACAGCCAGGCTGCCGTCGGCCAGTTCCCGGCTCCAGATCTGCACGCCGTCCTCATCCACATCCCGGTGGGCCTGCTGGCCCAGGATGTCCTGGTTCACGGCATTGACCTCGTTGTTGCACAGGAGGTTGAAGGTGAAATCGTCGATCTGGTCAATAGGGCAACCGATGAGCAGGTTAGCCGCCTGCAGGGCCCAGAGGCTGATGTGGGTGTACTGCTCGTCGGGCGTGAGGCGGCTGTCGCGCAGATTGTTGCTCCAGCCCACCTTGCCCACCACCAGCATATCCGGATCGTTCCAATGGCCGGGACCGGCATAGGGATACAGTTCCAGCTGGTTACTGAAACCGATACCCGACATGGATTCCCAGGAGTCGGTGATGTCCCCCGTCGTGCGCCAGGAGTTGGCGTCCACGAAGGCGCCCCACTCCCACACATCGGCCATCCCATACTGGCATAGGGAGTAGAAGATATCCCTCGGCTGTTCCCGCAGGTACTGCTGCATCTTCATATAGGGACGCATATAGGCGGCCGTAGAGTGATCCTTGCTGGGATTGAACACCTTGGAATAGCCGCACCAGTCGTACTTGAGGTAGTCCACACCCCACTCGTTCCAGGTTTCGGCATCCTGCTGTTCGTGGTCCAGCGAACCCAGGTGGCCACCGCAGGTATAGTCCCCGGGGCTGGAATAGATGCCCAGCTTGAGGCCGTTCTCATGCAGCCAGTCGCCCAGGGCTTTCATGTCCGGGAACTTTTCGTTGGCCACGATGCGGCCGTCCGGAGCACGCTCTTCGGCCTCCCAGGCATCGTCGATGTTCATGTAGCAGTAGCCATAATCGGCCAGGCCCCGGTTGATGAGGGCGGCGGCCGATGCCATCACTTTTTCCTGCGACACGCTCAGACCCCAGCAGTTCCAACTGTTCCAGCCCATGGGCGGCGTCAGGCCGATCTGCGGCCCCACCTTCAAGGTAAAACAGGCCGATGTGCTGCCCTTGGCATTGGTGGCCGTAAACACCAGCGGATAATCCCCTTCCACAGCGCAGCTGCCGCTGAGCACGCCCTTGTCCGGATCCAGCACAACGCCTTCCGGAAGCCCTTCCACGGCGTATTTCATGGGTTTTTCACCCGAGAATGCCAGGCGGAATATCACCGGAGAGCCCGGACGGACGCCGAACACCAGCGGACCGTTGTAACGCGGGGTGGCCGGTGCAGGCGGGGTGAGGATATAGGGCGTGCACATTTCCACACCCAACACATCTTCGTAACGGGGATCCCGGTAGGTGACGGCCAGACGCTTCTGCGGTGCCAGAGGACAGGAGAATTCCTTTTCCTTCCGGGCCGCTACACTGACCTTCTTCACCGTGGTGGACTCTACCTCGCCGGAAAGGACATCGGCCGTAGTGAATTGCAGCGTGCCCGACGTTTTGACCTCTGAAGACAGCACCACCTTGAACCCGCCTTCTTCCTTGGTGATGGAGAGATGTGCGAAATCCCTCAGCTCCGGTTTAGCCACCTTCACATTTCCCTTATAGAAGCCACCGGGGTCGCCGCCGTTGTACACCCGCACGGCTATCACGTTATCACCATCCCAATTCACCCATTGGGCGTCTGCAATGTATCGCCGGGGAGTGGTCCATTCTCCGGCAAAACCACCCTTGTCGCCCGGGAAAGAGCCGGTCTTTCCCACAAGATGGCCGTTGATCCAGGTCTGGTCGGAATCGTCGATGGGGCCCAGGTCCAGCATGATGTCCGGCACCACGCCTTTTTTAAGCGAAGAAGGAATCACCACGTGCAGGCGGTACCAGCCAATGCCGTTGGCATTCTCCACCCCCTGCTGGTTCCAGTCTTTGTCCAGGGTGAGGACCGGCCAGGCACTGTCGTCAAAGTCCTTGGCATTCCAAGCCAGGTTGTCTCCTTTTTGGAATCGGCCGCTTTCAATTTTAACCTCTTGTGCCTGGGCCCATAAAGCCACGAGCATCAGGCTCAGCATCATTGTCAGTCTTTTCATGGTACGTGTGTTTACTCGTGATATAGCATGGAGGCAGGCAGGTTTTCCACGGAAATCCCCGGGCCCTTGAGCCCTACCTCAATGGATTCTTCGGCGAAATTGTCCCAGAAGCCAATCTCCAGGCGATGGAAACCGGCATCCAGGGTCACCCAGATTTCCTGGTACCCGCCGCCGTCGCGGTCCAGATTCAGCAAAGGCTGGCCGTCCAGCAGCAGGCGGGAGCCATCGTCGGAACGGAGGGAAAGCTTGTAGAGACCGTCGCGCTCCAGCTTCATCAAGCCCTTGAAGATGAGGCCGAAATGGTCTTCCCTCTCCTTAAGCGTAGCGGTGATGACGGGCGTAATGCCGGCCGATGTTTCCGGAGCGGAGAGAAATCCGTCCACGCTCATGTATCCGCCTTCCCGGTAGCTGTAACGCAGGCCGGGGCCGGCAGGCTGGGCATCCTTAACGGCCGGGAAATAGGTGCCGCCCTGCATCTTCAGGACATTGTTTACCGGCCAGGAAAGCGCTTTCTTAAGCGTGTAAGTGGCGCCTGCGCGGATATCGGCCACCGAGGCGCCAAAGAGCACCTGATAGCTGCCGGCGGCGGCTTCCCAGGCCGATGCAGCCTCGCTGAAAGAGGCCAGCGAGTAGTTCTCCACTGCCATGGTAAGCACCTGGCTTTCACCGGGTTGCAGAAGCTTGGTCTTGGCGAAGGCCTTAAGTTCGCGGGCGGGTTTCTCCAGCCCGCCGGCCGGAGCGCTCACATAAAGCTGCACCGCTTCCTTACCGGCCACGGAACCCGTGTTGGTCACCGTGATGGAGGCGGTAAAGCCATCGGCCCCGGCCTTTACCACCGGTTTGGAATAGGCGAAGGTGGTATAGCTGAGTCCATAGCCGAAAGGATAGGACACATCCATACCCACAGTCTGATAATAGCGGTAGCCCACCCAGATATCCTCCGAATAGTAGGTGAAGTCCACGTTCTCCTTTTTGTGATAGGCGCCAAACGGGTCATAGTCGTAGGGGAAATCGGCCGATGAAGGGATGTCCAGATAATTGTTGGGGAAGGTCATGGGCAGTTTGCCGGAAGGATTCACCTTGCCGGTGAGGATATCGGCACTGGCATTGGCGCCTTCCTGACCCGGCGACCAGGGTAACAGGATGGCATCGGCCAGGTGTTTCCAGGACGCAGTTTCAATGACGCCGCCGATATTGAGTACCACCACCACCCGCTTGCCTCTGGGATGATAAGCGTTGTGCAGATTCACCAACAGTTCCTTTTCCGTGGCGGAGAGTTCGAAGTCCTCTTCCAGGCGGCGGTCCTTGCCCTCGCCGGCCTGCCGGCCGAACACCACCACGGCCACATCGTTCACCGAGGCCTGGTATTGGATGGCCGTTGCGGTGAGGAACGGCTCTTCGCGATGCTCGCGGTCTTCCTCGAATTCCATGTCAAAACGCAGCTGGAGCGCTTTCGCTTCCACTTCGTAATACTTTTTCAGGCGCTGATCCAGGGTGAACCCGGCCGCCTCCAGGGCCTGCACCATGTTCACCACATAGGGCTTGTTCACCTCGCCGGAACCTGTTCCGCCCGCAATGAAATCCTCGCTGGTAACGCCATACAGGGCCACCCGTTCCGTGCCTTTCAGCGGCAGCGTCCGGCACTGGTTCTTCAGCAGCACGATGGACTCCCCTGCCGCTTCCCGGGCCATTTGGGCGTGTTCCTCCAGATTGGGATGACGGGAGAAAGCATACTCACGGAAGTGCGGGGTTTTCACCACATATTCCAGGATGCGGCGCACATTGCGGTCCACCTCTTCCATGGAAAGACGGCCATCTCGTACACCATCCAGGATGCGCTGGATTTCCACGGGGTCACCCGGATCCATGAGGTCGTTGCCCGCCTTGGCCGATTGAACCGTATTGTCCTTCACGCCCCAGTCCGTAATCACGATGCCTTGGAAGCCCCATTCGTCGCGGAGGACAGTGGAGAGGAGGTCGTAATCCTGCTGGGTGTAGTTCCCGTTCAGCTTATTGTAGGAGCTCATCACGGTCCAGGGATTTCCCTCCTTCACGGCAATCTCGAAGTTCTTGAGATAGATTTCCCTTAATGCCCGGCGGGTGACCAGAGCATCGTTCTCCACACGGTTGGTTTCCTGGTTGTTGGCCGCATAATGCTTGATGGAAGTACCTACACCGTTACTTTGAACGCCCCGGACATAGGCTGCCGCTATCTTGCCGCTGAGCAGCGGGTCTTCCGAGAAATACTCGAAGTTACGGCCGCAGAGCGGATTGCGGTGGATATTCATACCCGGTGCCAGCAGCACGTCCACACCATATTCCAATACTTCATTGCCCAGAACGGCGGTGGTGCGTTCCACCAGGTCCGTGTCCCAGGAGCTGGCCAGCAACGTACCCACCGGGAAACCCGTAGCCACGGTATGAGCCGGGTCCCGGTTGGGATCTATGCGCACACCGGCAGGGCCATCGGAAAAAATGGTCTGGGGAATGCCCAGGCGGGGAATGGCCCGCGTTCCGCCGGCAAAGCCGGGCACCAGGTTATCGGAGCTGGTGCCCACCAGAAGGGCTGCTTTTTCCTCCAGGGTCATGGCCGCCACTACTTCGTCGATGTTGTTTTCCTGCAAGCGGGGCTGCGCAGCGGCCACCACGCCGGCCAGAAGACCGGCCACAACCAGGAGCGTGAAATGCAATCTATTCATTCTCAGTAACTTATTAAAAAGCACATACGCAAATTTAACTACATGCTTTTAGATAACATACATTCAATCAATTACTTCCATTTCACGGCACTATTGATAGTACAGCCGTGCAGCAGGGACGGGAGTATACTCAGTAGCGCCCGGAGCTTTCCAGCCCCAGAAGAGCGCCTGCCCTTCGTAATCCTCGAAGAAGAGCAACTTGTAGGGATGCAGCCCCTTCTCCAGCGGAATCTGGCCTTCTACCAAGACGGGACTGTGGGAACCGTCGTTGTTCACTACGCATACGCCGTCGATGTAAAGGGCGCTGCCGTCGTCGCTGGTGGTCTGGAACCACCAGATGCCGTCTTCGGGGATGTCCAAATAACCGGAGAAGCAGTAGGCGAAATGGTCTTCGTCGGGCGCTCCGGCAATGGAAGGTTCCCGCATCACGCCGGTGGCTTCGGCCGGATCTCCTTCAATCTGGCCGATCAGTACGAAATTGGCGGTATGGTAGGTATAACGGCAACCGGGCTTCATGCCTTTGCGACTGGCAGCTGCGTGGAAGAGCAGCTTGTGGGCCGTGCGGCTCACCACCGGAGAAGGCGGCATGCCCTCCTGGAAAGCCCGCGCCTTGATGGTGCAGGATTCCGTGATGGTGACGGGGCCGGTGTACAGAGGGCTTTCCTCCGTGGGTTCGCTGCCGTCCAGGGTATAATGGATGGCGGCGCCTTCCGTGCGGGAATGCATGAGTACCTGGGCCTGTTCCGGGAAGAGCATCAGGTCGCCTTCGATGGCCGGCGGGCACACCAGGGCCTCGTGCGTAAGGGAGTACGGAGCCGGCAAGCCATCACGCTCATGACAAGGTTGGGCCGATAACTTGAAGGACAGCTCTCCCCCGGCCATAATCTGCTCATAGGTGAGAAAATGCTGCTGCAGGGGCTCTCCGTTAAGCGTAACACTGGCGATATACGGCCGGGAGGGATGATCGGCCTTGATGACCAGAATATTGCCATTGCCCAGTGTTATCTCGGCCTCTTGGAAGAGCGGGGCTGCCAGTTGGTACTCGCCGGTGCCGGGGCAGGCCGGATAGAGGCCCAGGGCGCCCAGGACATACCAGGCGCTCATCTGGCCGCAATCCTCGTTGCCGCAGATGCCGTCCGGGGCCGTGCTGTACATGGTAGTGAGGATGGTCCGGACCGTTTCCTGCGTACGAGAAGGGGCGCCCACCCAGTTGAACAGCCAGGCCATGTTGTGGCTGGGTTCATTGCCGTGGGCATACTGGCCCAATACACCGCCAATGCCGGCATCCAGTGTAGCCTGGCCTTCCGGCGTATAGGTAAACAGGGAATCCAGCGCGCAATACAAGGCGTACCGTCCGCCCATCAGGGCCTGGAGGCCCGCCATATCGTGCGGGACAAAGAAACGGTAGTGCCAGGGCGTAGCTTCAGTATAGTCGCGGGAACCCTCCAACTGGCGGAAAGGCTCCGTCCAGTTGCCGTCGGTCTTTTTCCCGCGGAAGAAACCGGTGGTGGGGTCGAACAGAGCCCGGTACCGCAGGGAACGGGCGTCGTATTCGGCCGCTATATCGGCCTTGCCCAGGGACTCTGCCATGCGGGCTATGCACCAGTCGTCGTAGGCGAATTCCAGCGTCTGGGAAACGGTTTCCACCTTCAGATCGGCCGGAATATAGCCGTATGCGTTGTACAGCTCCGAGGCATTGGCGTTGTTCTTATTGGAAGACACCACCATGGCTTCCAGGGCTTTTTCGCCGTCGAAGCCGCGGATGCCGCGAAGCCAGGCATCGGCGATCACCGAAACGCTGTGGTAGCCGATCATACAGCCGGTTTCGTCGCTGGCCAGGGGCCAGATGGGCAGTTCACCGGTACAGTCGTACTGGTCCAGCATGCTGTTCACCATGTCGGTCACCAGGGCCGGATCCATGAGGGTTTGCAAGGGATTCCAGGCGCGGAAAGTATCCCAGATGGAAAGCGTTGAATAGAAATGATGCCCCTGAGGGAGCTGCCGGTTCCGGGCCAGGTGGTCGCGGTAACGGCCATCGGTGTCGTCGATCCGGTTGGGGGTGAGATAAGTGTGGTAGTAGTTGGTGTAGAAGACATCGGCCGGACCGCCTTTCACCCGGATGCGACCCAGGGCCTCCGACCAGGCTTCCTGCGCCCGGGCATAAATGTCGTCGAAGCTGGCACCGGATGTTTCGGCCAGGCGATTGCCGCGGGCGCCTTCCACGGAAACGCCGGAAATGCCCGCAAAGAGCGTGAGCTCCTGCAGATCATCGGCAAAAATAAAAGTCAGTTCGCCCGGTTTCGTCTCTTCGGCCGATAGGAAAGGCGCCGAGAAAACGGCTGAGAAGTAAGTGTCGCGCCCATGGGCCCAGCCGGTGACACGGCGGGAAGCCGTCACTTCCTCCCCTTCCAGGCCGATGACGATATCGGAGGCGCTGCACCAGCCGCCCACGCAGTGGCGGGCGTCGATGCGCACCATGCGCTGTCCTTCACCGCTGAACGTGTAGCGATGCACGCCGGTACGCTCCGTAGCGGTGAGTTCGGCCGTTATACCCTTTTCCGGGAAAGTCACTTTATAGTAACCGGGCCGGGCACTTTCGTTTTCGTGTTCCAGCAGCAGGGGGACCACTTTACCCAGACCAGGTGTAACCAGGAAGTCGCCCAGGTCCGGACAGCCGGTACCGGACAGGTGGTTGTGGCTGAAGCCCAGGATAAAATGATGGCTGTAATGGTAGCCGGAGGCGCAATCGTTATCCGTATCCGGACTCAGTTGGACCATGCCGTACGGCAGCGTGGCTCCCGGGTAGGTATTGCCGGCAAAATCGGTCCCGTTGAAGACGTTCACATAATCGGCGGGCTCCCGCACACCCGTACAGGCGGCGAGAGCCAGCGAAATAGCCAGTATGAAGGGCCTATTCATAGAAGAGCATGCTAGGCGGCAGGTTCTCATAGGCGAGTCCTTCGCCGTCAATACCTATGTACATATCTTCCCCGCCGTAATTCTCCCAGTATTGCACTTCCAGCCGATGGTAACCGGCTTCCAGGTTGAACCAACCCTCGCGGAAGCCACCGCCGTCGCGGTCCACGTCCCAGAGAAGCTGGCCGTCCAGCCAGAGCTTGGCGCCGTCGTCGCAGGCCATGGAAAGGGCATAGAGGCCACTCTTTTCAATCTTCATCAGGCCCTTGAACACAATGCCGAAGTGGTCTTCGCGCTGTTTGATGGCCTCGGTGCCGAAGACGGGCGTGATGCCGCTCTTCTTCACGGGCGCAGCCAGTACGTCCTTGCAGCTCTTGAAATCCCCTTCATTGTAGGTGTAGCGCAGGCCCTGGCCTTTAGGCGTGGCCTTCACGGCAGCGAAAGTGGCCGATGCATCCGGTTTTGCCGCCTCCTTGTAATAGGTGGGATCGAAGGGTGCGCACTTCTCGCCGTTGCCGGGAGTGAAGTCTACGCCAAGGATATCGGCGATGGTGGCAGCGAACTGCTTGGTGTAGAACACACCGTTGTTGGTGGTTTCACCCAGGGCGGGAACGCTCTTGCCGAAGGCGATGAACCAGGTCTGGTTGGCTCCGCGGACACTGGCGCTGTGGCTGCGGAAGGCTGCGCCGTAACCGCGACCATGGTCGCAGGTGAGGATATAGGTGGTCTTCCCCTTGTAGAAAGGATCGGCCTCACAGAACTCCACGATGCGGCGAATGTAAAGGTCGGTCCAGTGGATAGCGTTGAGATAGTGGTCGTAGTGACCGCCATGGGCATATTCGTCGGTGTCACCGAAGCCTACATAGAACACCTTGGGATGTTCGTTCTTCAGGGTTTCCATGGCCATGCCGTAGGTGATGCAGTCCAGGCGCTCGCCGCCACCGAAACCACCATCGGCGATACCGGCATCCACATCCTGCAGCATACGGGCGGCATCGGTATCCGTGTAGGAGGGCTCATGGGCGCTGCTGCCCGGGAAGCCGCCACGTTCGTTGTTCACGGCAAAGCGGATGCTTTCCCAGGAGGAATACATCATCATTTTTCCTTTGTAGCGGGGATCCTGATTTACCACTTCCAGCACGCTCACGTTGGGGTTGGGAACGGGGTCGTTGGAATCGATCCTATCATCGTCGGGCCAGCCGCAGAACATTTCGCTGTAGCCGGGATAGGAGAAGCTCATAGCATTGGCCACCTGCATAAGGCTGTTCTTGTTCCGGTTGCCGATGAGGTAGCCATGCTCCGGAACATAGCTCCATACGAAGGGCATGAGGGCGGCGCGGCGCTCCTCGGGGGTTTCCCGCCAATAATCGGCTTTCAAGGCCGAAGGATTCCGGACAAAACGGGTTTCGCCCACCAGGCTTTCATCGGCCCCGGAGAAGAGCTCCTGCCAACGCAGACCATCGAAGGTGATGATTACCAGACGAGGGTCGTTATCCCCTTTGCTGCAGGATGCCAGCGTTACCAGCACCAGCAGGGCTGCTGTCAAAAATTTTTTCATAGGTTATTAGTACTTGAATTGTATTATTTCAGTATTACGGGCTATGATTCAAATATAATATATTTGAGCGAGAAAAAACAGGGCTTGCGCAAAACCTAAAGTGGGATTGTCAGAAATCAAAGTTCGTAGAAGAGCATGGAAGCCGGGAGGTTGGTGACATCAATATCCTGACCCTTCAGGCCCAGGTCGATCCAATCCCCGCCATAAGTCTCAAAATACTGGACTTCCAGGCGGTGGTAACCGGCGCCCAATCCAATCCAAACCTCTTTGCTGCCGCCTCCGGGACGATCCAAATCCCACAGCAACTGCCCATCCAGCCAAATCTTGGAGCCGTCGTCCGATTCTACCGTAAAAAGATATACGCCCTCCTTCTCAATCTTCATAAGGCCTTTGAACACAATGCCGAAATGGTCTTCGCGCTGCTTGACGGCCTCCGTTCCAAAAATGGGAACTATACCTGTCTTTTTAACAGGGGCGGCCAGCATATCCTCACAACTCATGAAGTCTCCCTCCTTGTAAGAATAACGCAGTCCCTGCCCCTTCGGGTTGGCTTTCACGGCCGGGAAAACAGCCGATCCCACGGGATGGAAATCCTCTTCCCTTCGGTAGGTAGGGTCGAAGGGTTCGCATTTTTCGCCGTTACCAGGGGTGAAGTCCACGCCCAGGATATCGGCGATGGTGGCAGCCAGTTGTTTGGTATAGAAAATGCCGTTATCAGCCGTCTCTCCTTTCACTGGAACACCTTTGCCGAAAGCCATGAACCAAGTGTCTTTGGCTCCACGGATATGGTCGCCGTGGTGGCGGAAAGCGGCGCCATTGCCCCGTCCATGGTCGCAGGTGAGCAGATAGGTGGTCTTCCCCTTGTAGAAAGGATCGGATTCACAATACTCTACGATGCGGCGGATGTACAGGTCCGTCCAGTGGGCGGCGTTCAGATAGAGGTCGTATCGGCCCTTATGAGCGTAGGAATCCGTATCGCCGAAACCCACATAGAACACTTTGGGGTGATCGGCCTTCAAGGTTTCCAGGGCCATGCCGAAGGTGACGCAATCCAGCCGCTCTGTGGGGCCGATACCGCCATCGGCAATGCCGGCGTCTATGTCCTCCATCAGGCGGGCTACCTCGCTGTTGGTATAGGAAGGCTCATGTCCGGCGCTGCCGGGGAAACCGCCACGGTCGTTGTTCATGGCAAAACGGATGCTCTGCCAGGAGCTGTACATCATCACCTTCCCTTTGTAGCGGGGGTCCTGGTTCACCACCTCCAGCACGCTCACATTGGGGTTGGGAACGGGGTCGTTGCTGTTCACCCTGTCGTTGTCGGGCCATCCGCAGAACATTTCACTGTAACCGGGATAGGAGAAATGCATGGCATTGGCCACCTGCATCAGGCTGTTCTTGTTCCGGTTGCCGATCAAATAGCCGTGCTCCGGCACATAGCTCCAGATAAAGGGCATGAGGGCTTCGCGCCGCTCCTGGGGCGTTTCGCGCCAATAGGCCTGCTTCAAGGCCGATGGATTCGGGACAAAACGGGTACTTTCCACCAGGCTTTCATCGGCCCCGGAGAAGAGTTCCTGCCAGCGCAGGCCGTCGAATGTAATGATGACAAGCCGGGGATCGTCGTCCCCTTTATTGCAGGAGAACAGCACTGTCAGTGCCAGTACTCCCAGGAAGAAAAAACGCTTCATGGTTTAGCCAGTGTTATCTTTACAAAGATAGAACAATGGCCACAAATATCCTATATACCAAGTACCACAGCCGGGGGAATATTCAGGGTAGTTGAAATATTCCGGGCCTGCTTCAGCGTGGGCTCCGACTTCCCGGACAATATTTCACTGATTTTGGAAGGATTCATTCCCAGCAGCGAGGCCAGAGAAGCCTGTGTGAGCCCCATCTCGTACATCCTTAGTTTAAGTACTTCAACCAGGGAAGGTTTCTCTATCGGGTAATGAATGTCTTCGTAATCGGCCACCAGGCTGGACAGAAGAACCAACTCTACACTGTTTTTTCATAGGAGAACGCTCATTTCTCCGAGGCTTGGTAAAAGGTTCTCAATGCGGCAATGTCTTCGTCCGAGAGGACATCGGCCGTAAGGATAAATTCGTCCAGTTGGGCCGCGAGATGGTCCCCGTAGGTGCCCATTCCATCCTGGCCGATACGAAGCGGAAGTGCGTCAAAAGAGACATCCCACAGCGCGGCCGGGATATCGCCCCATCCTTCCAGGCCGAAATCTTCATAGATGCGCACCTGCTGCTTTTCGCGGTCCACCACCAGGATTACATGCATCCAGCCTTCCTTGTAGTCCATCGGCAGGGCTGCCACCACATCCATGCGCTCGGTCTTATTCTTGCCCCCCGCATTGAACTTGATGTCGCCTTCCCTTAGGGAGAAGACAAAGCCGTCGTTCAGTCCGCTCTTCCAGTCCTTGTTGCACAGGAAACAAGGGTCTCCTGAAACACCGTTGGTCTTGACCCAGAAGGCTGCGGAGAAGGACCCGGTGCCCACTTTTACGTCTTCCAGGGTGATGTACCCATCGTCCAGCGCGACTCCCTTTCCATAATAGGCATCGTAATAGTAAAGCTTGCCGAAGGGCGTAGTTTTCAGCTTGCCAAAGGCATCCGCTTCGCTGTTATCCAGGGGAAGGTAGGCAATCACCTCATGGTCTTTGAGCAGTTTCTGTACTTCGGTCAGCGGAGGTGTATCCTCCGTCTGGTGCTTCCGATTGGGCGAAACCGGGATTTCCGGCGTCTTGTGCCCGCCGCCTGTCACATCCCAGAAAACGCCCGTGGGAACACGTGAGGTCCATGCTTCCGGTATTTCCAGGCCAAGGGCATAGGCCGCTATGGCGGCGATGTCCCGGTTATCTCCGTCCACAATGGGATTCTCCCAGTCCACCGTTTTTCCGGCCGCACCGAAGAAAATGATCATTTCGGCATCACTGTTTCCGCCATGGCTGCCACCGGGTGTTCCGCCATGGTCCGTCACCACCATAAGCAGGGTATCGTCCAGCAGGTTCCGCTGCTCCAGAACAGCGTAGATCTTTCCAATCAAGCCATCCACGGCGGAAACAGCCGCCAGATGCTGCTCCGATCCGTATCCATGGCCATGTCCGGCCGCATCACACGAATCGAAATGGACAAAGAGCAGCGTGGGATCGTTCTTTTTCAGATACTCCACCACATGGGCCGCCACGGCAGGGTCATCGGTCTCATTCCATTTTTCCACTCCGATCCCGTCCTCGATGATGCCGATATTGACGGCCGACCAGTTGCAGATGGATGCCAGTACAGCCCCTGGCATGGCCTCCCGAACCAACCGGAAGATGGAGGGATAAGGGCTGTCGGCGGGATAAGGCCGACTGCCGGCAATCTGGTTGGTCAGCCGATGGAATTCCGGCATCACGCCGTGCAACATGGAACCCCAGTTCTGGGCGCTGATGGAGGGCGAAACGGCTCTCCATTCATAAGTAGTTGCTCCATCGGCAAAAATGGCATCCATATTGGGAGTATAGGTATTTTTGAAGAAATCACCACCGCCGTCGACACCCAGAATCACCACATGCTTGTAGGCGCCCTTGGAGGGAGGAAGGACAGGCTCCGGCTTAGGCTCCTGGAGGATGCTGATTTCCCGGTTCTGTGATCCGGATTGAACACGATACAGGGCGCTGCGGCTGCTGCCAGTAAGATTGGCCTGCACGGCAAACGTGATGATGTTACCCACCCCTCCCTGTAATCTGGAAGGCGTAATCCAATCGTACGAAGCATCCGGGGAAAGCGTCCAGTCTCCCCCGGAAGTTACCATTGTGAGCCAGGATCCGGCCCGATAATCCAATACCCCGCTTTGCTCTGAGAGCAACAACTCCGCTTCTTTCTGCGCACAAGCCACTGTCATTACTGTCAGCGCCAATAGGGCAAATAACCTGCGTACCATGATTCAAAGATACGAAAAATCCCCCTTATATCAAACAACGGAGCGACCCGGTAAGGGGCCGCTCCGAAAAGTGTTGACGCTTCAGAAATTACTGAGCCTGGTAGCAACCGGCGTTGATCTTGCCGCCAGTAGCACGCGGTTTGCCGTCAAGGTCGGTGGTGTAGGCACCGAGGAGTCCATTCACCACGTCGCTATTCTCACCGGTAGTCAGAGCCTTTCCAGCGGGATGGAAGTCACCGGCGGCAGCATTCACGAAGAGGGTGTTGAACTCGCTGTTGGGAACGAACGTACAAGCGGCACTGGCAGCAGCGCGGGCAGCGTCACTGCCTGCACGGTGGATTGCTTCGCTCTCAACCACACCGCCGAGAATGTTGCTCCGGACGATATAGTTAGCATCAGAGCCGCCGATTTCGTTGAAGTCGGCTACGCGAACCTGCATCTCAAGAAGGTACTCGGGCTTGATGGGCATATCATAACGGTCGGGATGATTGACAGCGTCACTGGCAACACCCGGGAGGAAGTACCAGTTACCGGCCACGATGTTGTTCACGAACTCGATGTGGGTACCGCTGTTACGGAACATCACGGCGCTCCAAGGAGAAGCGGTAGCGCTGGAACCGTCACGCCAGTTCACGTTCTCTACGAAGGTGGTGTTCACCACATAGGCCTGGACACCGGCCTGACCGTGAATAGCACCGGTATAACCGTACTGAGCGATGGAAGCATTGCCATGGAACAAGCAGTTCAGCACCTTCACGGAAGTGCCGGCACCGTTGATGGCGATACCGCCACCGTGGGCATCGGCCTTGTTGTACTCGATGATGCTGTTGGCGAGGATGAGGTTGTCACCCTTCTGCTCAGTGCAGAAGATACCGCCACCCTGACCGGAGTTCTCGCAGAATGCGACGCGGCACCATTCAACCGTGACCGTACCGCTGACAGCCAGACCGCCGGGGGTTCCGTTGACCAGCTCGAAGCCGTTGATCGTGGTGCTGTTGCCGGCACCTACCCGGCCATCCACGCATGTAATCTTCTTGTTACCGTCGATAACGCTGCGCTGGGAGAAGTCCTGCTCGTTGAAGTCGTTGACCCAACCACCGCTCAACGTCACGTTGTTGCGAAGCTTGATGGGAGCGGCGAACTTGGCACCAGCCTCTACGCGCACTTCGGCGAATTCCTTGGCGCCGTCGATGGCGGCCTGCAAGTCCTCACCAGCATTTACGGTGACGGGCGGGATGATACCGGTGGTGTTGCTACCGTAGATGATGTCACCTTCGGTGGAGGTTACATAACCCCATACGAAGTAGTCCTTACCAATCTCCAGGTCCTTAATGGTGATCAAATTGCCGGCGGTGGAAGGAACGCCCGATCCAGGGAGTTTGAAACCCTTTTCACGGTCGTTCACCTGGCCGTAGATCACGCCCCATCCGTTGTAGTCATCGGTGAAGCTGGAGGAGAAGTTCAGGCGGACGTCGGCCTCACCGTTACCATTACGGGCAAGGGCGGTGGAAACAGCCGCATCCAGGCTATGGGCTTTCTGGTTCACAATAGCCTTCTGATTGGAACCCGCAATGGTAAATTCTGCACGACGGATAACACCGGAGGTATTACGGCGCATGGTGAAGGTGGCCTTGTTCCCCGACTGAGAGAACTCAAGCCAAGGATACAACATATCGGGCGTGAGGGCGCCGGGAACATCCATTGTGGCCGTATGGGGCGTGTAATCCTCAATCAGTCGATAGGGATTCTGCTCTATGTAACGGTCGGTCTTGGCGCAACTTGCCACCAGGAAGACGATAGCGGCGAGTGCAATCAATATCTTTTTCATTTTGATCATCTGTTTAAAGTTTACTGCCAGGACGGAGGATTCTTAAGTTTGCCGGCAGACTTGTTGAGCTGCTCGGAAGGATAAGGGAAGGTCATGAACTTCTCGTTCCAGGGAAGTTTGTTGACATAGTCCTCATAAAGACCAGGTTCCCAAGTGGAGTTGGGATCCGTACGGTCGGCATAGTGACGGACGCGCGGACGATTGTTGAGCTCCTTCAGGGCCAGAGCCTTAATCTCCGGAGCGCCGGAATAGGCCCAGCGCTTGCAGTCGTAAGCGTGGTCGTTGGCCATTTCGAAAGCAAGCTCGCAGCGACGCTCGTGATAGAGGTCGGTCCAGGTGGCAGCGCCGGCGAGGGGCTGCAGGTGGGAGCGCTCGCGAATCTTGTTGATGTCCGTGGCGGCAGCAGCACCGTTGCCAGCGACGAGGTTGGCCTCGGCGCGGAGCAGCAGGCAGTCCGCAAAGCGGATGAGCGGCCAGTTGATCAGAGTACAAGGCCAGTCGGGGTTATCCAGAACCCAGCCACGGGCGATGCAGTCGGCCGGAGCGAAAGGCTGCAGGAACTTGTAGATCTGGAAACCGGCTTCCACATTCACGGCAGACCAGAATACACGGTCCTCTCCGAAGAACGGGAACACGTCGCCGTACTCCAGGATGGTGGCAGCCAGACGCTCGTTCTTTTTGCCGCCCACATTGTCCTTGGCCATTTCTTCGTAGATGTCCAGGGTGGGTTTGAACTGGCCCCAGCCGTTGAACTTACCCCAGCCCTTGTCCTCCAGGGAAATGCCCGGGAATTCCACGGAACCGTTACCCGCGTTGTTCTGACCACCCTTGGAAGGATAGCCCCAGCAGTATTCCTTAGTGAAGAACTTGCTCACATCCGGAGCGAAGAGATCCGTGAATACCGGATGCAGGGCGCGCCCATAAGTGGTTTCAAGTTTGTTCACGCAGGTGATTACGTTAGGCCACTGGCTCTTGTCCCAGGTTGCCCAATATGCATATACCTTGGCCATCACAGCCACGGCGCTCTGCTTGCAGGCGCGGCCGATGTTGACGTTGTCGTAATCCTCCACACGCGGGAGCAGTTCTTCGGCCTTCTGGAGGTCTGCCATGATGAGTTCATAGTTCTTCATCACGGTTTCCTGCTGTTCGGGAATCTCGTTGTTGTAGCCGCCTTCCACGGTCTCATAGGCTACGAACGGAACGCCCAGGTCCTTGGTACCGTAACGGTAAGCGATGAGGAAATGGTAATAGGCGCGCATGAAGTAGGCTTCACCCAGGGAACGGGTCTCGACAGCCGTAAGCGCAGTGTTTTCCTTCTTTTTCAAGAGAGAGTTAATGATCCAGTTACAACGGTTCATACCCTCCATATAGGCACCTTTGAAAACGCCCGTAATGGGGCCTTCATCGCCGGTATATTCGAAGGTGGCCAGGGTGTTGAAGGAACGGGTCTTACCCCAGACAATATCGGAAGCAACAGCCTGTTCCCAATAGAACTCACGGCCCATGAAGCTCTCCTGCGGCAGGCGGGCATAGATGCTCTTGACGGCATCGATGGCCTGTTGATCCGTCTGGAAGAACGCGTCCTCAGTGGGAGAGCCCTTGGAGGAATAGTCCAGGAATTTGGCACAGGAGGAAACACTCAGGATGCCAAGGACTGCAAATACGATGGAAATATATTTTTTCATATGCACGGTCGGTTAGTAGTTGATCTTAACACCGATAGCGAACACGCGGGAAACCGGATACTTGATGGTATCGTAGCCACCCACTTCCGGATCCATACCGGAGTACTTGGTGAAGGTAAGGAGGTTTTCTCCACTGAGATACACGCTGCAAGTGCTGTTACGTCCGGCGAAATGAGGAACCTTGCGGAGAACGTTGGTGAGGTCGTAACCGATGGTCACGTTCTTCAGGCGGAGGTAGCTGCCATCCTCAATATAGAAATCGGAAGGCTGGCTATAGTTGCCGTTCGGGTCGTTGGTGGAGAGGCGAGGAAGATAGGTGTGCGGGTTCTCAGGGCTCCAGGAATTGAAGATTTCCTTGGCGCGGGAGAAGTTGCCTTCCACGTCGGAGAGGATACGGGACTTACCCACGTAGGCGATCTTGTTGCCGGCCACGCCCTGGAACATGATGTCCATGTACAGGCCCTTCCAGTTGAAGCCCGCGCTGAAAGCGAAGGTCTGGAGCGGCATGCCGCTGCCCACGTACTGGCGGTCGTTGGTGTCGATCTTGCCGTCGTCGTTGTAATCCACGAACTTGAGGTCGCCGGGGACGGCGTTCGGCTGGATGAGCTTGCCGTTCTTCTGGTGGTCATAGACGTCCTCTTCGCTCTGGAAGATGCCGTCGGTCTTGATCACGAAG
>CAMYWP010000018.1 GCA_947302825.1 uncultured Bacteroidales bacterium | reverse complement strand
GGGGATGTAGACGTTCTCCTTGCGGATGTCCACTTTGTCCAGCAGGGCTTCGTGCAGCAGGTGGTTGCGGCTTTGGGAGGCCTCCTTGGAAATGGGATAATATTCATCGATGGAGACCACTTCCACGTTCTTGAAAGAGACCTTTCCGTCGCGGTAACGCCGTGCCAGCTCATTGTAAAGGGAGGTGGGGGTGGAGCCGGTGCTCAGGCCCAGGCGGTAGAGCCCGTCCTTGTGGGTGTTGATGGCGTTTACGATAAAATCGGCAATGGCATAGGACGCAGGACGCGATTCCGGATACACGTGGGTCCAGATTTTCTCGTAGGTGTGGAGAATGCCTGCCGGCAGGTTCTTGTCGATGAGCCCGCCTTCATAAGGAAGGGTAAAATGTTTAGCCATTATTTAAGGATATTTTGTATGCGTTCCAATTTTCCGTCCACCGGGGCGGGTTTGATTCCCAGGAGTTTACACAGCATAGGATAAAGGTCTATGTTGCGGAAGGCCGATTTCTCCCCTTCCGTATAGGGGGCTTCGTAGGCCACTTTGAAATCCGGGCCGATGGCGCGGAAAGCCACCATCATGTCGGTCTCCTTGCAATCAAAACCGTGCGTCCCCTTGCTGCTGGTGGGCGCGAAGTTGAACTGCCAGCCCAGGTCCGGGCTCACGATAAGGTCGCCCAGGCGGTTGGAGGTGCCATAGTGCAGATATTCAGGCACTTCCCCGTGCTTCCACACGTTCAGGTGCTCAATCTTGGACAGGCGGTTGTACAGGCTGTCCACATAGCCTTCCTTCACCCAGATGCTGGTGGGAAGGTTGCCGGAGATACGCTCTATCCACTCTTCCGGCATAACATCGTACCAGCCGATGAAACGCTCCGGGGAGACTTCCGTCATACCATGGTCGCCGGCCAGGATAAAGTTGATTTTATCGCCGTAGGGCAGCGCTTTCAGGCGCAGATACAGCGCGTGCATCAGGCTGTCCATGTGTTCGGCCATCTCCTTGGTTTCCGGGGAGAAGGGGCCATGTACGTGGCCCTGGTGGTCGGGTTCGTCGAAATAGCCCATCACCAGGCGCGGGCGCTCCTCTTCCGGGAGGCTTAGCAGGCGCACGATTTCGTCGCAGCGCTGGTCGAAGTCCCAGTGGGGATCCGCGTCCCAATGCCGGTAATAAGTGGGATATTCATTGCCTTCCGGGCCGATAGGGATGTCCGACCCCACCCAATATACCACGCCGCACTTGACGCCTTGCTTCTGGGCGGTGATCCAGATGGGCTCTCCGCCGTAATACCGGGGGTCGAAGCGCGTATCCTTGCTCCGGATGGAATAATCGCCGTCGGTATCCGGATTGTAGAAGCTGTTGTTCACCAGCCCGTGATGGTCCGGCACCAGGCCCGTGGCCATGGTATAGTGGTTGGGGAAGGTGGAGGAGGGGAATGAAGGTTCCATCCGGGCCTTTACGCCCACCGTGGCCAGGGAGTCGAAGAAGGGCATCTCGTAGTAATCGGGATAGTCCCATCGGCTTCCGTCCAGCGAAATGATGACGGTGTAGTGGTCATTACTGGTTTGGCAGCCGCTGATCAGGCAGCAGGAAAACAGGAGAAGGACAAAGAGAAGGCGTTTCATACAGGTATGCGTTTCAATCCGTAAAATTACGAAAAAAATCACTATCTTGCAGAACCAAAACGCATGTGATATGAAAAAGATTTTCTTCATTCTTGCACTGGCAGGAGCGGTCCTTTCCTGCGAACAAAAACCTAATACCTTAACTTCCAAAGAGAAAGCCGATGGATGGGTGCTCCTGTTTGACGGACAGACCCTGAACGGCTGGCGGGACTTCAACGGCACCAGTCTTACCGGTCCCTGGGAAGTGCAGGACGGAACCATCTGGACCGATGGGGAAGGGGACGACGGCAACGGCTACATCGTCACGGACCGCGAATTCGCCAACTTCGACCTCAAGTGGGAATGGAAGATTGCCCGCGGCGGCAACTCCGGCCTGATTTACCACGTCGTGGAGGGCCCCCAGTTCAATGTTCCCTATATCACAGGCCCCGAATACCAGATCATCGACGACGATAATTGGGAGGAAGTGAACGGCTATCCCCTGGAGCCCTGGCAGCGCTGCGCCGTGGACTATGCCATGTTCGTGCCGGATTTCGAAACGCGCATCCTCAAGCCCGCCGGCGAGTGGAACCAGTCGGAGATTATCTTCGACAACGGTCATGTCACCTATCTGCTCAACGGAAAGGTAACTGTAGAGTTTGATGCCTGGACCCCGGACTGGTTCGCCCGCAAAAACGCCGGCAAATGGAGCCACGCACCGGAATACGGTTTGTCCCGCACGGGTCACATCAGCATCCAGGACCACGGCTATCCCGCTTCGTTCCGCAACATCAAAATCAAGGAATTGCCCACTAAACCCATTGAGAAAGACCTGTTTAACGGCAAAGATCTGACAGGATGGACACTCTATGGCAAGGACAAATGGTATGTGGAGAACGGGGAACTGGTCTGCGAAAGCGGCGAAGACCCTTCCGATTATGGCTATCTGGCCACCGACGAATACTACGACGACTTTGACCTCACCGTAGAGTTCAAGCAGGAAGCCAACGGCAATTCCGGCGTGTTCTTCCGTTCCACGGTCACACCTCCGGCCAGGGTGAACGGCTGGCAGGTGGAGGTGGCCCCCAAGGGCAACGACACCGCCGGCATCTATGAGTCCTATGGCCGCGGCTGGCTGGTCCAGATTCCCGAAGAGAAAGAGGAAATCCTGAAGGAAGGGGAGTGGAATACCCTCCGTATCCTGGCCCAGGGTCCCCGCATCCAGACCTGGCTCAACGGCGAACCCATGGTGGACATCACCGATGAGAAAGTGGGCCTGGGTCACGGCCGCATTGCCCTGCAAATCCACGACGGCGGCGGCATCAAGGTGCGCTGGCGCAACCTGCACGTTTCCACCCCCGCCGAATAATCGGCCTTGAAAATGAACGCTTTGTCCAGGCGCCTGTGCGCTCTGCTGCTTGTGCTGGGCGCTTGCGCGTCGCCGGCACCGGAGGTTGTGAAGACCACCTTCCAGACCTCCCAGGGCTGGCGTCCCACGCTGGACAACCGGGCCGATGCCGTAATGGTGTACGGCGTAGGAACCGACCTGGAAGAACGTCTGGCGTCGTGGCGGGAGCAGGGTTACCAGACCCATTTCATGACCGGCATCGCCTGGGGCGGTTACAAGGATTATTTCACCGGGGCATGGGACGGCCGGCCGCATCTGGACGAAGGCCAGGTGAACGCCAAGGGCGACACCCTGTGGCACGGCCGTATGGTTCCCTACATCGTTCCCACGGAAAACTACTTAACCTATTTCAAAGAGCGCCACATCCGGCGGGTGATCGACGCCGGTGTGGACCATATCTTCCTGGAAGAGCCGGAATTCTGGTCGGCCGCCGGCTATTCCGAATCCTTCAAGCGGGAGTGGGAGGCCTATTACGGCATTCCCTGGCAGGACCAGCGGGAAAGCCCGGAGGCCACCTACCGGAGCCAGAAGCTCAAGTATCACCTGTATTATCGTGCACTGGACCAGGCGTTTACCTACGCTAAGGATTATGGTCGCAGCCTGGGACGGGATATTAAGTGCTATGTCCCCACCCATTCACTGATCAATTACACCCAGTGGCAGATCGTGAGCCCGGAGGCATCCCTGGCCTCGCTCCCCAGCGTGGACGGCTATATTGCCCAGGTGTGGACCGGCACCTCCCGCGTGCTCAATTTCTACAACGGGGTGAGGAAGGAACGGGTGTTCGAAACCGCCTTCCTGGAATATGGCTGCATGGCCTCCATGACAGCCCCTACCGGCCGGGAACTCTGGTTCCTCACCGACCCCATCGAGGATGGCACCCGGGACTGGGAAGATTATAAGCGGAACTACCAGGCCACTTTTACGGCCCAGCTCCTGTACCCCCAGGTGGCCCGGTACGAGATCATGCCCTGGCCGGAACGCATCTACGAAAAACTGTATCCCGTCCGGAAGGGATCGGCCGAGAAATCGCGCATCCCCGCCCCCTATGCCTCCTTGATGCAGGTGATGACAAATGCCCTGCAGCAAATGCCTGAAGCACCCGCAACGCCGGCCAAGGTATCGGTGCTGATGGCCAACTCCCTTATGTTCCAGCGGGATTCTACTTTGTCGGGCTTCTTCGGCCTGGCGCTGCCGCTCCTCAAGCGCGGCGTGCCGGTGAGCATCACCCATTTGGAAAATCTCTCGTACCCCAAAGCCCTGGAGGGTGTGGAACTTCTGCTGATGAGCTATGCCAATATGAAACCGCTGGACCCCAAAGCGCATCAGGATTTGGCCGATTGGGTGCTGCACGGTGGCCATCTGCTATATAGCGCCAAGGACGACGACCCCTTCCAGCAGGTGCCTGAGTGGTGGAACACGGACAGCAACACTTTCGCGGCGCCGGCCGATCACCTGTTTGCCCAGCTGGGCATTCCGGCAGGTGCACCGGCGGGCGTCTATCTCTGCGGGAACGGCTCCCTCACAGTGCTTCGGCAGAATCCGGAAAACTATGTACAGGTCCCCGGCGGCGAGCAGGCGCTTCTGGCGGCCGTGGAGTCGGCAATCGGCCCTATTCCCGTAACCAATACGTTGGAATTGCAGCGTGGTCCGTATCGCATTGTGGCCGTGCTGGACGAAAGCCCGGACACCCGTCCCTATACGGTGGAAGGCTGCTTGATAGACCTTTATGACCCCGCCCTGCCCATCGTTTCCCGCAAAGAAATTCCCGTGGGCTCGCAAGCGCTTTTCTACGACATCCGGAAGGCCGGAAAAGCACCCTGCATCCTGGCCGCCGCCAGCCGCGCCTATGAGGAAAAGCGCAGCGGACGCAGCTACAGCTATGTTTGCAAAGGCCCTGCCGAGACTTACAATGTCACACGCATCCTGCTGCCGGCACAGCCATCGGCCATTACTTTGGATGGCGAAAACGCCGCCTTTGACTGGGACCCGGCCAGCAGCACCGTTTTGCTTCGATTCCCCAACAGCCCCGACGGCGTGACCGTGTGGATCAACTGGTAAATATTGATAAATCATATGAAAAACTATCTTTCCCTTCTTCTCGTTCCCTTGGTGCTGTGGGCCTGTGAAAACAAGGCCTACGATACGGAGAAGCTGAACAAAGAGGTTACGCTCTTTGAAAAGGAGATCTCCATTCCCGTGGGAAACATAGGTCCTTTTACCCTGGAGGACATTCTGAACACCGAGAAATTGAGCAGCATCAAGGCCCTGTTGGGCGGGGTGTTGAAAACCGACAGTGACGGCTACATAAAAGCCGATACGGAAGATGATTTCTGGGTAATCAATGCGTACGAAGTGGCCCTGAAAGTGCCGGACCCTACCCAGCCCTTTGATTACAAAGCCGGCAGCAACAGTACATCGCCCAGCGGTCTTGGTTCCCTTTTGGGCGCCTTCGGATTTGGTTGTGGAGACCAGAAAGTGACCATCAGCTTAACCAGTCCGCTGAAAGACGCTTTTAATCTGAACACCACCAGCAGTATTACTTGCATGAATCGCAGGACTTACGAAACCTCGTATACCCAGTCCGTTCCCCTGGAGATCGAAGTTCCCCGTAGCGCCAACACGCATGTCCTGAAGGAATTCGTATTGCCGGACAATGTTACCGATATGCCCAGCGAAATTCAGCTGGAGGACGTGGTTCTCCACCTTCCCGCCAACCTTCCCGACAGGATACGGAGCAGCAGATACTCCAACTTCACCTTCAACATGACTTATACGGGTTATGTTACGGCGGGAAGCGGCGTGTCTTTGCCTATTAACGACTATATCATTAATTTCAACATTCCCCTGGAGTCTTTCTCTTTCAAGGATGCCCAGCTGACCATGAACCTGGTGAGCACCCTTCCGCTGGATGTGACCCTGTCCAATCTCAGGGTGATGAAGCCCGGAGAGACGGGGGAACAGAACGAAAACGTTGAAATCACGGAGAGCGTAGTGATAAAAGGCGGTTCGCCGGAGAAACCTACTGTAACGCCCGTTACCTTCCAGCTGAAGGCGAAGGAAGGCGTGCTGACGGATTTCGGCGGCATCAAGGCCAATATCACCATTTCGTCGGCTCCCGACTTTGCCAAGACCCGCCTTACCTTGAAGGGGGGCATTTCCGTTGAATCGGCCACCGCCACGCTGCGGGGCGGCCTAACCATTTACGACAATGAGTAAGAGAACCCTCCTTTCGCTGGCCGTCCTGGTGGGATCGGCCCTGGCCCTGAATGCCCAAACCTTCCAGGAGGGCTTCTACCTGCGCAATTACGCACGCGCCTATCAATATAACCCGGCTATTATCGGCCATCATTTCATCGGTGCGGTGCAGTACAATTCCATCATCCATAACAATGTGGGTGCCGGTTCTTTCCTGTATCCCACGGCCGATGGAGGCCTTGTTACGGCCTTCAATTCCTCCATTTCGGCCGATACTTTCCTGGGCAGTTTGCCGGAATACTGCCGAACCCGCAGTGACATCCATGCCAGTTTGGTCTCCTATGGCTTTTTTGCCGGCGGGGCATTCCACACCGTGGATTTGAACGTTCGCGGAGGCTATGGCGTCTCTGTTCCCAAGGAGCTCTTCGCCTTCGCCAAGCTGGGCATGGAAGGCGGGTCGCGCAACCTAGGCAATCTCAGCCTGGGCGCCAGCATAATGGCCGAACTGGCCTATGGTTATGCCAGGCAGGTAACGCCGTGGCTGTCCGTAGGCGCCCGTGCGAAGCTGCTGCTGCCCATCATGGGCGGGCGCTACGATGTTACCCGCATGAACATGACCATCAACGGGGAAAACGTTGCCCTAGATTATTGGGGAGAACTGTACCTGACCAACCGATTCGCGCAGATCGGCAGCAATAACGAGGGTTATCTGGACCTGAGGCACCTTTCCAGCACCTTGGACCTGGATTATCTGCCTTCCGGCGCAGGCCTGGCCTTTGACCTGGGCTTGGTCTTCACGCCGGCCGAAGGACTCACCATCAGCACTTCCGTCATGGATCTGGGCGGCGTGTACTGGTTCTATGGGAACCGGGCCATGTCGTCCGGCGTGGCCAAGTTCGAAGGCCTGGATCATGTGGGCATGGCCCAGTTGAACAAGACCGCGCTAAAAGAAATGGCCCTGGATGTGGGCAATAAGTTCCTGCAGGTATTGAGGCCGTTTGCCAGCCAGGACAAATGGAAGTGGGAGCGCCTTCCGCTGCAGGCCAATCTGGGCGTGAAATATGAGCTTCCTTTCTGGCGCAAACTGGCCTTAGGGGCCACCGGGCGCTATTTGAACTCCGTGGGTGTCCCGTATTGGGACGCCCGTCTGGGCCTGGAGATCAATCCCTGGAAATGGCTGGACGTGACGGCGAATATCGGCACCGGTGCCCGTGGACCGGTCTTCGGCGCAGCGGTAGAGTTCAAGTTCCACCACTTCCGGCTCACCGGAGGCTTGCAGGAGGGCTTCGGCGGCTTCATTCCTTCTACAAGCACACATATAAAGCCCGTTTTCCGCGTTCTCACCGTGGGCCTCACCTATGATTTGTAAACCATCCCGGATACTATGAGAATCAAGTTTTTGCTTCTTGCAAGCCTTCTTTTGCCGATAAGTTTATCGGCCGCCGTCTCTCCCAACAATGCCCGTAGGGCCGATAGGATCTACCTTGACTCCGCGAAAGGAAATGGCGGCACCGCCGATTGGAAAATGTGCCGGCAAGACCAGGCGGCAGGCGGCGAAACCCTCTCGCAGCCGGGCTTCGACGACGCCTCCTGGATGGGCGCACGCGTCCCGGGCACCGTACTCACCAACCTGGTGGAGAACGGTCTCCTGCCGGATCCTTATTTCTCCGACAACAACCGCCTCACCAAAGGCCTGATTCCGGACATCAATGAAGTAGGGCGCGGCTATTACACCTACTGGTTCCGCACGGAATTCGACATTCCGGCCGATTATGCCGGCAAGAAGGTGTGGCTGCATCCGGAGGGCGTGAACTACCGCGCGGAATTCTGGGTGAACGGGCATCTGTTCAGCACCCTCACCGGCATGTTCCGGGACGATGATATTGACATCACGGAATTCGCGAACATTGGCGGCCGCAATGCGCTGGCCGTGCTGGTGTATCCCGTGGATTTTCCCGGCAGGCCCGGCAAGAAGACCTGGGGCGCGCCCGGCGAATACAACAACGGCGGCGACGGCAATATCGGCCTGAATTCCACCATGCTAATGAGCGTGGGCTGGGACTTCACTTTCTGGGATGCCGTCCGCGACCGCAACACCGGCATCTGGCGCAGCATTTCGCTCTATGCCACCGGCAATATGACGGCACGCCACCCCTTCGTAAAGGCGGCCCTGGCGCATCCGAACTACGATGCCGCCGACCTTAGCGTGAGCGTGGAGGTGAGCAGCCGTTACGTAGACAGCCCCAAGACGCACAAGGCACGCGTGGCGGGAGAAATCACCGGCCCCGGCCTGAGCACACCGATCACTTTCGAAAAAACGGTGGAGCTCTATCGAGAAGAGGACCAGGAGGTGAGTTTCGACCCCATCCCTATCTCGAATCCCGCCCTCTGGTGGCCGCTGGGGAAGGGTGAGCATCCGCTCTATCGGCTTAAAATCCAGGTGTTTGATGGCGATAAACTGAGCGATGAAACCAACACCACCTTCGGCATCCGGGAAATCGTAGCCACCCGCGAAACCCCCGACAAGAGCAAGCTGTTCCTGGTGAACGGAAAGCCCGTTTTCATCCGAGGCTCCAACTGGATCCCGGAGGCCATGCTCAAGGACAACGACAAGCGCATGGCGGCGGTGCTCCGGATGAGCGCCCAGTGCGGATTCAACCTGCTGCGCCTCTGGGGCGGCGGCATTGTGGAAAGCGACTACTTCCACCAGCTCTGCGACGAATACGGCTTCCTGGTATGGGAAGAGTTCTTCATGACCGGCGACACCCGTCATCCGCATGACAAAGCCACCTATTTCGCCAACGTGGAATCCAGCGTCAAAAGGGTGCGGAATCACCCCTGCGTGGCCTTCTACGTGGCGTCCAATGAGAGCACCGAGGTAAGCGGTACCCAGGCCCTGATAGAGAAACTGGACGGCACGCGCCCGTGGCAGCAGCAGAGCGAATGTGACGGCATCCACGACGGCAGCCCTTATGTGCAGGTGAACCCTATGCTGCATTACCTGGACCAGGCGTCCCCCCGCGGCAGTCGCGTCAACGGTTTCAATCCCGAATACGGTTTCACCGGCATGCCCCATTACACCTCTCTGTCCCGCTTCCTGCGTCCGGAAGAAATCTGGCCCATGGACAAGGCCGTCTGGGACTACCTGGACGGCAGCGGTTTCGGCAAGGTAACCACCGTTGTAAAGGCCCTGGCCGATGAATACGGCCCGTCGCAATCCATCAAGGAGTATGGTTGGAAAACGCAGGTTTTGGGCGCGATGAACGCCAAAGCCATCTGGGATGTCTGGAACTACAACAAGTTGGAATACGGCGACAGGTTCTGCTCCGGCACCCTGTTCTGGAGCCACGCCAGCCCCATTCCCATGATCAAGAACCACATGTGGGACTGGTACCTGATTCCCACCGCCTCGCTCTATCACACTATGCATGCGCTGGAGCCGGTTCACGTACAGTACGACTATCTGAAGAACAGCGTTTCCGTGTATAACGACCGCCTGGCCCCGCTTTCGGACCTTACCGTGACGGCCACCCTGTACGACCTGAACAGCAAGAAAGTCGCCTCCTGGACTGCGGAGGGCGTATCGGTATCGGCCGATGGAGTGACGTGCGATGTGCTGAGCCTTTCCATCCCCAAGCGGATTACGCCGGTGCATTTTATCGCGCTGGAGTGTCGGGATGCCCAGGGGAATGTCCTGTCCTCGAACTTCTACTGGCGGTCCCGCGACCAGTACACGCCCGGCACCCTTACCGGCCCTTGCGCCTCCGGATTCCAAAGCCTGCAGAAGATGCCTGCCGCCACTGTGGAGAGCACTTTGGTCAAGCGCGAAGACACCGAAAACCTCTATTTCGACGTAACGCTTTCGAATAGCTCCGACAAGATTGCTTTCTTCAACGAAGTGCTGCTGCTGGGCGATGACGGCCTGCCGGTGCCTTATACTTTTACCACCGACAACTACTTCACCCTGCTGCCCGGCGCCTCCCAGACCATTACGCTGGAGATAGCGCATGCCGATGCCCCCACGAATCCCGTCTTCCACGTGGAAGGCTGGAACGTGGCGGAAACGATTCTGAAGTAAAAATTAGAACTGATACAGGTTAATGCCTGTTTCGCTGTCCTGGTATCGGCCGATAAAGACGTCCGGATAGGCTTCCACGTACAGTTCGCAGGCGCCGTTGATGGTGCCTTCCAGCAGGTGACCGCCCACGCAGGTGTAGTCGCTCCGGCTGGCTGTTACGTGCAGGTGGAGGTACGGTTTCCCGTCCTTCTGGGAGATATTGCCCGTGAGGTTGGTGATTTCCATCTGCTCCCGGAAGGTCTTGTCCACGTACTTCATGGTGTCCGGGTTCAGGTAGCGGAAAGTGACCTCATTAACGGCTCCCAGGCCGATAATCTTTCCCGCCAGAATATTCTTTTCGGCGCAGAAGGCCGCCAGCGCCGCCGCAATGGGGGCGTGGTTGTCCAGACTCAGGACATAGACGTTTTCCTTGACTTCCTTATACTGATACATGCCTAAAACTTTTTCCCAAAGATAGCGTAAATTTGCGTTATTCGGTAGAATTTCCTTACTTTGAAAGTATGAAAGGAATGGGTAACGCTCTAGTACTGGCAGGCGGTGCTCTCACCGTCGCGTCCTGTGTCTCCCCTCAGGAGGCACCCCGGCGTCCCAACGTTGTCTTCATTCTGGCCGATGACCTGGGCTGGGGCGACCTCAGCTGTTATGGTCAGCGGCTTTTCCAGACCCCGAACATCGACGCTCTGGCATCCAACGGAATGCGCTTTACCCAGTGCTACAGCGGCACTACGGTAAGCGCCCCATCCCGCTCCTGCCTGATCACGGGCACCCACAGCGGCCATACGCCCATCCGGGGCAACCTGGAGCTGGAGCCGGAAGGACAGTTTCCTTTGCCGGAAGGATCGGCCTCCCTTTTCCAGGACTTCAAGGCGGCAGGCTATACCACCGGCGCTTTCGGCAAATGGGGGCTGGGGTATATCGGCACCAGCGGAGACCCGCAGGAGCAGGGGGTGGACCAATTCTTTGGCTATAACTGCCAGAAACTGGCGCACAGTTATTACCCGGACCATCTGTGGGAGAACGATACTCGCATAGAATTGGACATCGAAGGGCCTTATGGCTCAGGCGTTTATGCGCCCGACTTGATTCACGAAAAAGCCCTGTCTTTCCTGGATGAGGCTGTTTCCTCCGGCCAACCCTTTTTCCTCTGGTATCCCACCACCATCCCGCACGCCGAACTGCTGGTTCCCCAGGACAGCATATTTCAGCGCTTCAAGGGCCGATATCCGGAAACGCCTTATCACGGAATCGACGACGGCATTTATTTCCGGAGGGGCGGCTATTGTTCCCAGGAATATCCGCACGCCACCTTTGCCGCCATGGTCTCCCGGCTGGATGCGTATGTGGGTGATTTAGTCCACCATCTCAAGGAGTTGGGGGTCTATGACAATACTCTTATTCTCTTCTCCAGCGACAACGGGCCCCACCAGGAAGGGGGCGCGGATCCGGAGTTCTTCGACTCCAACGGCCCCTGGCGGGGTTATAAGCGTGATGTTTACGAGGGAGGCATCCGCGTGCCTATGATAGTAAGTTGGAAGGGGCACGTGCGTGCGGGTACGGAAAGCAACCTGGCCTGCTCTTTCTGGGACCTGATGCCCACCTTCCGGGAACTTACGGGCGTGGCATCGGCCGATGGACTGGACGGAATAAGCCTGCTGCCGCTGCTGGAAGGCCGAAAAGGGCAGCAGGAGCACGACTATCTCTATTTTGAATTTCAGGAACTGGGCGGCCGCCAGGCGGTCAGGCAGGGGCCGTGGAAACTGGTCCATCTGGACATCCGCTCCGAGGCACCCCGCTATGAACTCTACAATCTGGACCAGGACCCCGGAGAAACCCATGATTTATCGGCCGATAATCCCGAAATCCTTTCCCGCCTCCGGCAAATCATGACCGAAGCCCACACCCCCAACCCCGATTTCCCCGTTCTCCCCGGCGAAAGCCCGTCAGCGGCTGGCAACTAAACAGCTGATTCTCAGCCTCTTGTGAAAAGCAATCGTTCAAAAACGGAACGATTACTTTCTGTAAAGTGTTGGTTTACTGATGGTTTCTTGCCAGGGGTATTCGGGCTAGATAGATGCCGGCACGGGGACGACCGTCGGGGCGGGTGAGTTCATGGGAGGAATAGTACACCACCTTCAACTCTCCATCTTCCACCAGGATGCCGGGATAGCTGTTATCGCCGCCGGAAGGGAGGATTTTCCATACTTCGAAATCCCCTTCGGCATTTCCTTTCCAGAGGCAGGTTCGAGGCTCTCCGTTTTCAAAATAGGCGCGTCCGCCCACAATGAGCGACCCGTCCGGCAGCACGGCCATTTCCGGACCGCCAATCTGGAACCGCAGCGGCTTGAACTGCCAGTGGGTGTAGGGCGCCTCGCTCACGCCCAGATAGGCCATGCGGTCCTCCTTTTCGCGCCGGACCAGCATCAGCATCCTTCCGTCCGGCAGGAAACGTACCGTGGTTTCGTTGGGGAAACCGTCCAGTGCGATATCCGTAATCTTCTCGAAATGCCGGCCGTCGGTGGTCTTGAGCAGCTCCAGCATGTTCTCATCGGCCTCCCCGTAGTTGACGGTATAGCCTGTGCCGTCGTGCCAGGTCATCCGCCAGAACCAGGCATAGCCGCCGGGGATGGGGTAGTCCACCGGCTCGGGGTCGCTGAAGGAGCGGCCATCGGCGCTGAAAGACACCTGCGGAATCCTTTTCACCAGCGTTTTGTCCACGTACACCGATCCTCCCTGAATCACCATCAGGCGACCATCGGCCGTGACGGAGAGCTTGGGGTCGCGCAGGTCATACCCCTCTTTCGAGAGCAGGGCCACGCTTTTCCAATGCTTGCCGTCGGTGGAGCGCAGGATGCGGGTCTTGCCGGCCGCGATGCCGTTTTCGTCAAAGATATGGCTTTCCCCTTCGCGGAAACTCACATACAAGGCGTCTTTGTAACGTATAATGGAAGGGAAGGCGCTGTATCCCGCATCGCTTCCTTATGGGCCGAATCATACTGGACAAGCGCCTTGATCAGTTTGTATCGGCTGACCATGCCTTTATAGGAGGCGTCGTGACTTACGTTGCGGGTGTTGTAGGCAAGGTAACGCTCGCCGTTGATGGTAATGAAGCCGGGGGCGGCCAGCATCCATTTTTCGTCCGGCTCTATCCAGTCGTTCAGGTTGCAGGGAATCTCCCGGGTGTAAAATCCATCGGCCACAAAGCTTTTGAAGAAGCAGGTATCGGTGCTTCCGGCGGGGTATTTATTGTTGAAGTAGGTGGGAAACAGGATGTCGTGGCGCTCGTCTACCGGACAGGGAGCGGCATTGTAGAGAAAATCACCGGCCAGGGGCTTGATTTCCGTCAGGTGCTCGCCATCGGGGGTGTATTCAGCCACCGCGTTCTTCCGGTTGGTCCAGTCATCGGCCCATATACGGGTATATAGTTTCAGCTTGCCCTCGCGCGGGACCATGGCATTCTGGGTGTCGTGCCATTTGATCAGGAGCAAGGTCTTGTCGCTGAATTCAATACCGTCCTTCGATTTCCAGAGGAACAGGTTTAACCGGCCTTTTTCGAAAACCCGGCCCACCAACCCATAGGGCTTGTCTTTTTCGCCGGTCAGGAAAACGCTCTGTTCCACCACGCCGTCCATGATCTTGCCCTTGTAGGTGTAATGGAATCCATCCTCCGATTCTGCATAGTAGAGATCCTGGTGGTCAAATTCAGGACCGTTGACAGACTCGCTGTATCCGGCAAAATAGAGCCGATAGCCCCCCTCCGGGCGCTGGATAATGTTGAAGTAATTGATTACATCCATCCCCACGGTTTCGTTGGTGAGTATTTCCACGGGCGGTTCCGGAAAACGGACGGCGACAATTTCCTTCTCCTTCTGGCAGCAGCCCGCCAGTAAGGCCGAGAATAATATAGCGAGGGATAAAACGTGTTTCATAGGCTAGTCCTCTTCGTCTCCACGAAAATAGCGAAAATTTTGAAAACAGGCACGAAACCAGCCTTTCAAGCACCCCTATCGGCCCCTTTGGTGCTTGTCGGGACTCATACCGCAACAGGTCAGGACGACCGTCGCAGGTCCGCATTTTTTCTGTGATCGGCGACGGCAATCAAGCTTCTGTGCATTCTGACGTCGCAGGTCGGCCAATTTCTTATTCCCTATTGCCTGTCAGGATAATTTGAACCGTTTCTTTATACTTCCGGGAGACAGGGAGTTCTGCAGTGCCGATAGTTACAGTGTCGGGCGATGAGAGTGTTGTATAAGTGGCATTGACCAGGTAAGAGCGATGAATACGCAGGAAGTCATCGCCCAGAAGGTTCTCCCATTGGCCGATGCCGGTCTTGTTGCGGTAGGATTCGCCGGAAACGGTAACTACGCGAACCTCGGTATCGTTAGATTCGATGTAGGCAATATCGGCTCTGCGGAGGGTGACACTTTTACGCTCGGAGAAGAAAGTGAGGGTGCGGTCATCGCTTTTGTAACGCTTGGAAAGCCACCGGGCCCACTGGTAATCGCCGATGGCCAGGGCGGTGAGGATAAGACCCAGGAAAGCCGGATTGATGAGCATAGGAGGCACTTCCTTCTCCGGTAGCATATACCCTCCCTGGGCGATGGTGGTCCATACAAACTGGTGAAGGATCAGGATGAGAAGGACTACGGCTACCAGCATGGCCAGCGAGAGATAGATTTTATGGACCGGCTTTTGGGCTTTGGGCATCAGGTACTCCAGCCCCAAGGCACAGGGCCCGAAAACCATACTGATAAGAATAGCCTGGGACAGGGTATAGTCCAGACTAACCAGGATGGCAGACACCAAGGCCAGCGCCAGTAGCCAGTATGCAACTCTCAGAAGGGCTTTCATGGCAGAACAAAAGTAGGTAAAATCGGCCTGTATTGCAAGCCTTTATACCTTACGGTGGGTTTTGACCAGACCGGAAGGGGTTTCAACTTTGGAGAATCGGCCATCCTTGCCGTAACTTTGCATCAAACCAAAACACACAAAGCCATGAAAGAAGAAATCTATTATGTTGCCGACTCCCTGGGCGTGATGCAACCTATGACCATTGAACGTCCCGACTGGTCCATCGCCCGTTTCTTTGTAGAGGGTGGCGCAGGTGCCATGACCATCATTTCCATTCTCCTGATTGCGCTATTCATTGCAGCCTGGAAGGCTCCCAAATGGGTAAAGGAAATCGGATTAGGCACGCTGGTCGTATCCGTATTCTGTACCCTCCTGGGCCTGTATCAAATCTTTGACGCCATTCAAATATTTGGTGATGTCAGTTTCCCTGTCATTTGCGGCGGCCTGAAAGTAGCCATGATCACCACGTTCTACGGCCTCATCGTCTACTTCATCTCCCTCGTCATCCGGGTGGTACAAAAACCCCGCATCTGACTATCCAGTCCAGACAAGGCCGTGACGTGGAACTGACTAATAATGAGCACTTTACACAAATCCTCCTCCGCGTTTTGCAGAGGAGGATTGTCGTAAGTGGCTATGTGTTAGAGAGTTCCATTTCACGGCGTGGAAAGATGAGAGAAGGGAAGGGCTCCGTTTAAAAAACAACCGTATAAAATTCAGAAAAAACATTTGCAAAAAAGAAATATTGTTGTACCTTTGCAGTGTACTAATGAACTAAGACACCATGAGGACGAGATACTTTTTTGCAATGACCCTTATGCTGTTCGTCTCACTGACAGCATTTGCCAAGAAAGACTGGAAGGGTAAAGTGGTGGACGCGAACGGCGAGCCCGTAGCCTATGCCAACGTCGCCGTGTTATCCAAGGCCGATTCCACCATGGTGTGCGGTACCGTCACGGAAGAAGACGGCACCTTTAATATAGTCACCTCCGAGACCGACGGCATCATGATGGTGGCCATGCTGGGCTACAAGACCGTTTATCTGGCTCCCGTGGATGGAATGATTGTTATGCTGGCCGATGACACCGCCATGCTGGAAGGCGCAGTAGCAACGGCCATCATGCCCAAAACCCAACTCACCGGTGAAGGCCTGCAAACCAACGTCCGGGGCTCTGTCCTGGAGAATTTAGGAAACGCCAACGACGTTCTGGCCAGGACACCCGGACTGGTCAAGGGGCAGAACGGCTTGGAGGTGATAGGCAAGGGGGCACCACTGGTATATATCAACGGCCGAAAAGTTACTGACGCGAGCGAGCTCCAGCGCCTGCAGAGTAATGAAATCCAGAGCATCGAGGTGATTACCAATCCCGGTTCGCAGTACGACGCCACCGTGCGCGCCGTGGTGCGCATCCGCACCATCAAGCGCCAGGGAGACGGCTTCGGCTTCAATCTCTACGCTTCCGACGCCCAGTCCCTGCGCAGGGCTGCGTTCAACGATCCCGACGCCAATCTTAACTTGAATTACCGTACCGGAAACGTAGATATCTTTGCCGGCATCAACTACAACCAGAATCATTTCCTGCAGCTGAGCGACGGCGAGCGAATCACCACGGCTACTCCCGCATACCGGGACCTGGCTACCATCGACGGCGAAGGATTGTCGAACAACCTGGGTGGAAACGCCGGCGTGAACTGGCAAATGGCGGACAACCACTATCTGGGCGGCAAAGTGGAATGGGGCCGACAGCTTAGCATGTGGGACCGGACTCTCATCACGGACAAAGTCTCTCTGGGCGGCGAGCCGATTGACGACCTCATCACCATCACGGAGGATAAGATGGGTGATTTAGCGCCCTATAATATCGGCACCAACATCTACTACAACGGAACGGTGGGCGGCAAGCTGAACATAGATTTCAACGCCGATTATTATACGAATGCCAGCACCGCTCTCTCCTTCTCTACGGAAACCAGCACCATGACCCAGGATGCAAAAGTGAGCACCAGTTCCGACACCAGGAACCGGCTGTATGCGGCCAAACTGGTCCTCTCTTATCCCATTTGGAGGGGTCAGTTGCAGGTGGGGACGGAGGAGACTTTCTCCCGTCGCTCCGATAATTACAGGCTCACAGGTATTGTGGTACCGGCTTCATCGGCCAGTGTGAAGGAAGACAATATAGCCGGTTTCGCCTCTTACGGTTTCTTCCTGCCCAAGGTGGGTCAGATGAGTGCGGGCGTACGTTATGAGCACGTGAACTACGTTTATGAGGATGCTTTGGCTCCGCAGAACAATATCAGCCGATCCTATGGCAACTGGTTCCCCACCCTGTCCTATGCCAATGCCTTCGGCCCGGTGCAGCTGCTCCTGAACTACAGCGTAAAGACGCGCCGTCCGGATTATTCGCTGCTGTCCAGCGCCATCCGCTACAACAGCCGGTACATCTGGCAGAGCGGTAATGCGGCCCTCCAGCCGCAGATCCAGCATGAACTGGGTCTTACCGCCCTTTGGAAGTTCATTACGCTGGGTGTGAGCTACAACCGCGTGAACAACGCCATCGTCACCTGGTCTTCCCCCTACAACGACCAAGGGGTGATGCTGGTGCAGCCCCGCAACCTGGAGGAGCCTTACCGCAATCTGTCGGTCTTTGTTAACCTGACTCCTACGCTGGGCCCCGTAACGCTCAATTACACCTTTGTGGTGCAACCGCAGTGGCTTACCATCGCGGCTCCCGACTCCAGTCAGCCTTCCGGCGTCCGGGAGACCTCCTTTAACGGACGCCCCCTCTATGTGGCACAGCTGTTCAATACTTTACGGCTGAAAGGCGGCTGGCAGTTTGAACTGGGGGGCGTGGTATATAGCCGGGGCTATACGCAGAACCTTTACCTGACCAATGTTTACTTCGACCTTTCCGCCGCCGTGCAGAAGTCCCTGCTCAAGGACGGTTCCCTGGTCCTGCGCCTGGAAGGTTCAGATTTGGCCGGACTGGGCCACAACGATGTCTCTACCGACTTTGGCAATTACAAACTCTGGCAGACCAACATCCTGAATTCCCAGAAAGTGAAAATCTCCATCCGCTACAACTTCAACACCGCCCAGAGCAAGTACAAAGGCACCGGCGCCGGCAAAGACCAAAAAGCCCGAATGTAAAAAACCTCGCGGCCCCAAAATGCTCGGCCAAAAGGCGGTGACAGACACGAAACCAGCCCAAGCCGTGCTTCTAAAGGCAAAATACCGCCCGACAAGCACCAAATAGACCCTTTTGGTGTCTGTAACGGAAAAAGCCCGGCCGTATGTGAGGATAAGGAGGCCGAAGGCCGACCCAGGGGGTCTGGGGGATTAGTCCCCCAGTCTGTCGAAGATATTGGGCACAAAAAAACGGGCCGATGAGGTCCGTTTTTCTTGTGCCCAGAGCGGGAATCGAACCCGCACGGTATTGCTACCACAGGATTTTGAGTCCAGCGCGTCTACCAATTCCGCCATCCGGGCGAGGATGGACTGCAAAAATACGTCAAATAAAGGGAACTGCCAAATTTTTCCGCTATCTTTGTAAGTATGAAACGAATGCTTTATGGGGTATTTGCCGCTGTGCTGGTCATTGCCTGCGCACCCCGTCCCGAAACGGCAACAGGTACTTCCGTACCGGATTTGGGTTGGCTCTTTTTGGAAAAAGGCCCCTATACACTTACCACCAAAGTACAGGCTGCGCCGGGCGCTGCTTCCATGGTACTGGTGAAGGATCTTTCCCTGATGGCCGATACCCAGGACACGGTCTTCTGCAGTCAGGTGACTGTGGGGCCAGACAGCACCCTGAATGTGCTCCTGGGGCAGCTGGAACCCGGTTTTTACCAGGTTCGGCTGCGGGACAGCATTAGATGGAACGTGGGCGTCCGGCCCGATGCAGTAGTGAGCCCCTCGGATGCCCCGGAAGATTTCAACGCCTTCTGGGAAACCACCCTTTCCCAGCTGGAAAAGCTCCCGCTGGAGCCGCAGCTCACGGAAGTTCCGGCGTATTCCAATGAGTTGCGTACCTGCTATGAGGTCCGTTTCGCCTCGCTGGACGGCGCCATTGCCGGCGGCATCGTTTCCATCCCCAATGCTCCCGGCCGATATCCCGTAGCCATCCAGTACATGGGCTACGGCGCCGAGCCTTTCTTCTTCGACCCTTCGGCCAACCCCGAACGCATCGACTACCTGGTAAGCGTGCGTGACCAGGGCATCTTCAAGGCCGGCCAGAGCCGCTGGATAGACCGCGGCATCACGGACAAGGAGAAATACTATTACCGTGGCGCCTTCTGTGACGTGAAACGCGCCGTGGACTTCGCCGCCGGCCTGGAGAAGGCCGATCCGGACAGGATGGTGGCCTGGGGCGAAAGCCAGGGCGGCGCCTTCACCTTCCTGTCGGCCGCCTTTGATTCGCGCATCAAGG
>CAMYWP010000017.1 GCA_947302825.1 uncultured Bacteroidales bacterium | reverse complement strand
TCATCTCCATGGAAGACAGTTACAGCATCCTTACCAGCACGGTGGAGGGGACGGTGATTAGCACAAAAGTGGACAACGAACCCTTCGAGGCCTTCGAACCCATCATCAGCGTGGTAAGCGGAACAGGCCTCCAGTCCACCCGCGCCATGCTCATCGCTTTCATCGACAATGCCGGCCAGCGGGATTTGCGCGAGGGCATGGTGGCCCAGGTGTGGCCGGAGGATGAAAAACGGGACGAAATAGGCTATGTCAAAGGACGTGTGGTGCGCATCGACCGCTATCCCGTGGCGGCCGATGAAGTACGCCAGACGCTCAAGAGCGAGGAAATGGTCCGCCGCCTGCTGGAATCGGGCGAGACCCTGTACCAGGTGAATATCGAACTCCTTCCTTCGCCGGAGAATCCTCAGGAGTACGACTGGTCTTTCGGCCAGCCCGAAGACGTCAATATGAATGTAGGCACCTATTGCTCGGTCCTGAGCGAAACCCGGCGCCGCAGTATGTTCCAATACCTGTTTGAGGAAGCCAGGACGCGCTTCCGGGCTGTGAAACTGCGGATGGAATGAAAAAGGAGTCCAAGTCCACATTCGCACTCATCGGCCGCTTCATCCGAGGCTGCCGGGGCTTCTTTCTGGTCACGTTCCTGCTGCTTATAGGGGACATGGCCTCCTACCTGCTCCCGCCTTTCTTCCAGCAGGTTTACACGGACAACATCATCACCCAGAAGAACCCCGAATGGTTCGCCCCCATGATGATCTTCTACTTCCTGCTGTTCGTGCTGGAGCTCACTATGTGGCTGCTGCTGAACCCCTTACGCAGAAGGGAGTTCACCAAGCTGGGTATCAATACTTCGTCGCGATACGTCCTTTCTCTCCTGCAGCTTCCCATGGCCGCAGTGGACCGCTTCACGGCCGGCGAACTGGTGGCCCGTTACTCCAGCATCCGGAATCTGGGGGGCGCTATGGACCATTTCTCCTATGCGCTGGTTATCTTAATCCGTCCGGTAATCTGTGCCTGGCTGCTCATGCTGTACAGCTGGAAACTGGGTATGGTGGTGGTGCTTTCCATGGTAGCACTGGTGGTGGCCACGCGCATGACCGCCAGTACCATTAAAAAGAGGGCCAAGGGGTCGGAAGTAACGGATGCCCGCCTGCAGGGCGTTACCATGACCGGTATCAAGAACATGGAGACCATCAAGTCCATGGGCGGCGAAAGAATCTTCTATTCCCAGTGGGAACAAACCTACGTGAAAGCGCTGAACGCCCGTGTGCGGACCACCACCAACACCATGGCCATCGGCTCCATTCCTTTATTGGTGCTGAATGTTTGCAACGCCCTGATTCTCTGTCTGGGAGCCTGGTATATCCTGCAGGGAGAGCTCACGCCCGGTATGCTGCTGGCCTCCCAGGCGCTGGCCACCAGTATTACCTTCCCCATCAACTCGGTAGTAAGTTCCACGCAGGAAATCTACCGTTCCCATGCCGCCATGGAGCGACTGGAGGAAGTGGAGGAAGCCAGCCGGGAAAATTCCCTTACGCTCCCAGATGCCGAATCCCTGCCGGCGCAGCCCAAGCTCAGGGGAGAGGTGGAACTACGCAATGTCACTTTTGGCTACGACCGGAGTCAGCCGCCGGTGCTCAAGAATTTTTCGCTCAAGATCGCTCCCGGCGAAAGAGTGGCCTTCGTGGGCTTTTCCGGCTGCGGCAAGAGCACCATCGCCAAACTCATTTCCGGCCTGTACGAGCCTTGGGAAGGGGAAGTCCTGCTGGACGGCATTCCCGTGAAGGAAGTGAACCGCGTGGTGAAGAACAACTCCCTGTCGGTGGTGAACCAGGACATTACGCTGTTTGAAGGCACCATCGCCGACAATATCAAGATGTGGGACAACTCCATCGAGGACTTCTCCATGGTGATGGCCGCGTACGATGCCCAGATTCATGAGGATATAGCCGGACGTCCCGGCGCCTACCAGTCGCACCTCACGGAGAACGGCAAGAACTTCAGCGGCGGACAGCGCCAACGCATTGAAATTGCCACCGCCCTGGCCAAAGACCCTACCATCCTCATCATGGACGAGGGAACATCGGCCCTGGATCCCAAGACGGAGCAGCGGGTAATGGATCATATCAGCGGCCTGGGCATTACGCTCATCCTCATTGCCCACCGCCTGAGCACCATCCGCGACTGCGACTGTATCTATGTAATGGAACACGGACATCTGCTGCAGAAGGGTTCGCACGAGGAACTCGCGCAGCAGGAAGGCCTGTACCGCAAACTGATTCAATACGCCTGACCTATGAACAATCCTTTCTTCGAGCAGCTGCTGCAGCGGATTGAGGGCGACCGTCAGGCCCTGAATCAGACCGCCGAACTCTTCCGGGGCATGATCGACCGGAAGATGTGGGAAAAAATCACCCAGCAGCGGGAAATCCCCACCAACCTGGACCAGTTGGAGGAACTCTTCTATCGGCATCAGATCTTCTTCCGCCAACTGAAATTGGAAGGCCGATGGTGGCGGCGCTGTTCGGGCAAAATGCTCGCATTCACCGTGGAAGATGACCTTCCCTTGATCCTGACGCCCCATTTTGCCGATTATTCTTTCGTCGATCCCCGGACGGGCCGTCGCTGTTCGGCCAGGAAAGATGCATCCTTGCTCAAGGAGGAAGCCTTCACCCTCTGTTATCCGCTGCCGCCTGGAAAACTGACGGTTTCTTCCTTCCTGGCACACGCCTTCCGGCAGCTGAACCGCTTCGACTATATCTGTGCTTTGCTGGCCTGCCTGGGCGTGGTGCTGCTCACTATGGTCACGCCGTACATCTGCAAGCTGTTGTTCAATGAGGTAATCCCTTCGGGCGACGCCGCCCAGATTACGCCCATCGCCGTGTTGCTGTTCAGTGCCGCGGCCGGGCTGGTAATGGTGCAGCTGTCCCGCAATTACCTGGTGGTGAGGATGAAGGACAAGACGGAATATGCCCTGCAAACGCCGCTGATGACCCGCCTGCTCATGCTGCCCACCACCTTCTTCAAGCAGTATGCACCCGGCGACCTTTCCAACAGGGTCCTGTCGGTGGTGAGGACGTTCTCGCGACTGACGGAGGACATGCTGTCCACCATCCTTTCCCTGCTGTTCACGGCTGTGATGTTCGTCCAGTTCTTCACTTACGGTGGTCCGCTGCTATGGACCGGCATCCTGGTGCTTGCCCTTTACCTGCTGGCCATCTACAGTGTGTACTATTTCCGGAAGAACGTACAGAACAGCGCCAATGTGAGCGCATCCAAGCTCACCGGCCTTATCTACAATCTGGTGTCCGGCGCCCAGAAGATCCGCACCAACGGGGCCGAGATCAGGGCCTTCAGGCACTGGGCCGTGGCCTATGAGCCTTCCGAACCCAACGGCAGCCGCTATCCGGCCATGTTCAGTATCGGCAACTCCATCAGTTATAATTTCCGCCTGGTGCCGCTGCTGGTCACCATGATCGCCGCCTGGCACTATGGACTGGGTCTTTCGGACTATATCGCCTATTGCAGCGTACTGGCCATCGCCACGCGCGCAGTGGAAGATTTTGAACGGATTACCAAGGACGTGGCGGTGCTGGGACCCGAAATCAGGCTTTGTGCGCCCATCCTGGAGGCCGAATCCGAGGCCGAATCCGGCCAGGTGCTATTGCGGGAAGTAAGCGGAAGGATTGAAATCAAGGGCCTTAAATTCCGCTACGCGGAGAATATGCCTTATATCTTCGACGGTCTGGACCTGAGCATCAATCCCGGCGACTATGTGGCGCTTGTGGGGCCCTCCGGCTGCGGAAAATCCACGCTGGTGCGCCTGATGCTGGGTTTCGAGCAGGCCGAAAGCGGTTCCATCTTCTACGATGAACACAACCTGGCCGAGGTTAACAAACCCAGCCTTCGCCGCTACTGCGTGAGCATCTGCCTGCAGGACGGCCAGCTGGTGGAAGGAACCATCCGCGACAACATCCTTTTCGGCAATGCCTGGTATACCGACGAGCAGGTTTGGGAAGCCGCCCGTATGGCCGCCCTGGACAAGGACATCCAGGATATGCCGCTGGGGCTGGATACCCGTATTTCGGCCGATGGACAGGGCGTTTCCGGCGGTCAGCGCCAGCGCATCCTCATGGCCCGCGCCCTGATCCGCAAGCCCAGGATTGTGTTCCTGGACGAGGCAACATCGGCCCTGGACAATATTAGCCAGTACAAGATTGCCCAGAATCTGGCCCAGATGAAATGTACGCGCATCACCATTGCGCACCGCATGAGCACCATCCGGGAATGCAACCGCATCATCGTGCTCAACGGAGGCCGGGTGGCCGAAGAAGGCAGCTATGACGAATTGGTGGCCAAGGGCGGCCTGTTCAGTGAAATCATTAAACGGCAGACGGTATGAGAAAATGGATTTACGCCATCGTCCTCCTGTGCGGCTTTCCGCTGCTAAGCAGGGCCCAGAGTCTGGATGAAATCATCCGGCTGGCTCAGGACAGTACCATCCTGGCTTTCCAGAGCCGTTACCAGTTCGAGTATAATACCCAGCATTACGCTCAGTTCCAGGCGCTTCGGAAACCGCAACTGGAGTTCCGTTTCACGCCCGGCTACCAGCGCATCATCGCCGATCCGGACCGCCCCTACGTGTACCTGCGCAACTTCGACCGCTTCTCAACGGCCGCTAAATTGAGGCTGAGCCAGAAAGTGACGGGCTGGGGCGGCGATGCTTTTGTGGAGAGCCAGGCCCTTTGGAGCGAATACTTCGGCCGGGATATCAACAACCGCCCCCGGGACATCGTGGCCGTTCCGTTCAGTGTGGGCTATCAGCAGTCCCTCATCGGCTATAATCCCTACCGTTGGGAGAAAATGGTGGAGGACCAGCGGATGGAGACCGCCCGGAAAGAACTGAACTACCAGCTCCACCGCATTGCCGAGGAAGCCACCATCCGCTTCTTCCGCCTGGCTTGTGCCCAGGGCAAGCTGGATATGTGCCTGCGCAACAAAGAGACGGCCGATACCTTGTATGCCATTGCCAAGGAGAAAGCCAGCATAGCCATGATCACGCTGGCCGAACTGCGCTCCCTGGAGCTGCAGCGGCTCAACGCCGCCAACGCGCTCCTGAGCGCCAGGGGAGAGGAGCAGCTGGCGCGGGAATCCCTGCTATCCTATCTCCGTACGGACGCTATCCCTTCCGGCGCCCGGCTCACCGTACCCACCCACACCAAGCAGATCCTGCTCAGCGACGAAGATGTCCTGGAGCTGGCCCGCAACAACAGTCCGGCCCTCCAGAAGAAAGAGATGGAGATTACAGAGGCCCTCCAGCAGCAGCATAAAGTCCGCCGGGAGCAGGGCGTGAAAGTGGGCGTAGACCTAAGCGTGGGCATGCAGCAGATGAGCAACACTTTCATCGGCGCCTACCGCGATCCTCAGTTCTTCATGCTGGGAGGCATTACCCTCAGCGTGCCCATCATAGACCATGGTGCCGCCAAGAAGGGGGTAGCCGCTGCATCGGCCTGGAAAGCCGCGAGGAACAGGCCCTTCGGGAAGAGGAACGCGCCCTGGCCGAGGATGTAAAAACCACGCTGGACAACCTCCGTTCCCACGAACAGCTGCTCACCCACACCGCCGAGGCAGTAGCCATGGCCGATGAAGTGTTCTCCCTCACGGCCGAAAACTACGCCAACGGCCTCTGCGATATCAACACCTACTCCCTGGCCCAAAGCCGCCGGGACAACGCCTACAACCAGCACCTGACGGCGCTGGCCGGCTACTGGACCACTTATTACCACTTATTAACCCTTACGCAGCATGAATAGGCATCTCGTTCTCATCGGCCTGCTAATCGTTTTCACCGCCTGTCATTCCCGCCAGTCGGCGCCCGTCCCGCCTGTCCAGGAGGAACCTGCCGCTGTCCCGGAGCAACAGGCCATCCCTGCAGTACAGGGCCGGAACCTCCAGCGCACCATTGAGGCCGAAGGTTTTTCCAGCAAGGGAAGCATCCAGGCCGTCACCGAAGTGCCCGTTTACAGCCGTATCGGCGAGCAAATCGTGGAGTTTGATATCATTTTGGGTCAGCGCATCCGCAAGGGACAGGTGGTGGTCCGCCTGAGCCAGGCGGTGCTTCAAGACAAGATCGCCCGCGGCCAGGCCGAACTGGAAAAGGCCGAATTCCAATATCAGTCCATCCTGATGGGACAGGGCTACAAGCGGGGCGAACTGGAGAAAGCCCCCGAGGAAATCCGCCACCAGGCCCGCGTGAACAGCGGATACAATACCGCCAAGGCCGCTTTGCAGCAGTTGGAGCACGAGCTTACCTACTGCACCATCACTGCTCCTGTCACGGGAGCCGTGAGCCGCATCGAGGCCACGCTTTATAGCGCCGCCACGCCCGGCGTTCCGCTTTTTTATATAGTGGATACCCAGCATCTGAAGGTTTGCTTCGATGTATTGGAAAACGAGCTCCACAAATTCCAGCAGGGAGCCCGGATTCAGGTGATTTCCGTCGCTTATCCCACCGAGGTTCACCAGGCCGTGGTATCGGCCATCAGTCCCGTGGTGGAGAAGAACGGCATGGTGCATCTGGAGGCCATGCTTGAGCCCCATCCGCACCTGATGCCCGGCATGACGGCCATTGTTACCTTACAGGACAAGTCATAGTCCCAACAGCCCCTTTATCAGGAACCAGAGCACCGGCACCAGCAGGGCGGGAATGTAATTGAGGGTTTTGCAATCCTTGATTTTGAGGATGGAAAGGCCAGAGGCCAGGATGAGCACGCCACCCACGATGGCCAGTTCGTTCACCAGCGTACCCTGCAGGAGCGGGCTGGTGGAAGCCAGCTTGGCAATGAGCCAGATGGAACCTTGCCAAAGGAAGAGGATGGGCGCGGCCAGGATCATCCCAAAGCCGAAAGTGGTGGCAAAGACCGTGGAGGTGACCAGGTCCAGCGTGGAATTGGTATAAAGGAACGTATTGTCCCCCTGCAGGGCGCTAAGGACGGGGCCCACAATGGAAAAAGTGCCGATACAATAGAGCAGGCAGGCCGATATGAGGCCGGTGGCCAGGCTTTCTCCGCCCCGCTTGGCAATGGCGCGGTTCACCCTTCCGTCCAGGTCCAGCGCCGTGCCGATGAGCCCGCCGATGGCCAGGCTCAGGATGAACAGCACCGGGAATTCGCTCTTGGGCATATTCTGCACGAAGGAACTCACGCCCAACGCGATGGATGCCAAACCCATGGCATTGAACATTACCTGGGTATACTTCTCTCCCAACCCCTTCTTGAAAAAGGTGCCCACCAGCGTACCCACCACAATGCAGGCCGTATTGACAATGGTTCCAATCATATCTTTGCAAAGATAAGAAGAAATCCGTACCTTAGCGGTCTTGAAATCATATTTTTAGCATATGCCCGTCAAATTTTATCAGCCTGAGAATCAGGTCCCCCTGGAGATGCACAAGGTGCGCGTGGTCCAGAAACTTGCCCTCCTCCCCGTAGAAGAGCGCCTCAAGCGCATCCAGGAGGCCGGTAACAATACCTTCCTGCTGCAGAACAAAGATATTTACATGGATATGCTCACCGACTCCGGCGTCAACGGTATGTCGGACGAACAGGTGGCCTCCATGAGCATCGCCGACGATTCCTACGCAGGCTCCGAAACCTTCAACCGCGTGAAGGCGGCGATCAAGGAAGTCTTTGGCACGGAGAACGTGCTGCCCGCCCACCAGGGCCGTGCGGCAGAGAATATCCTGGCTGAAGCCTACGTAAAGCCGGGCATGTACACTCTTATGAACTTCCATTTCACCACGGCCAAGGCACACATCACCCGCCTGGGCGGCGAAGTGGTGGAACTGGTGGACAAGAAGGGTCTGATTCCCCAGACCGACGATCCTTTCAAAGGTAACTTCGACCTGAAGGAGCTCCGCAAGACCATCAAGGAACTGGGTCCGGAGAAAGTCTCCTTCGTGCGTGTGGAAGCCGGCACCAACCTCATCGGCGGACAACCGGTGAGCCTGGAGAACATGCTGGCCGTCACCGACATCTGCCACGAATTCGGTGTCCGGAGCGTCCTGGATGCCTCCCTGCTGCAGGACAACGTCTACTTCATGAAAACGCGAGAGCCCCGCTGCAAGTTCATGACCACCAAGGAGATCTATCACACCTTGGCCGATCGCTTCGACATTATCTACTTCAGCGCCCGCAAGCTGGGCTTCAGCCGCGGCGGCATCATCACCGCCCACGACAAGAAGTTCACGGACGAAATGATGGAATTCGTGCCCCTGTACGAAGGATTCCTTACTTATGGCGGCATGGAGGTCCGTTCCATGGAAGCCATGGCCGTGGGCCTGTACGAGAGCCTGGATATGGAATACATCAGCCAGGGTCCCGAATTCATCGCCTATCTGGTCAAGGAACTGGACGATTACGGCGTACCGGTGATCAAGCCCGCCGGCGGCCTGGGAGCCCACCTCAACTGTTCCGAGATTGTCCCTAATCTTCCGCACGACCAATACCCGGCCGCAGCCGTGGGCGCCGCCCTGTACATTGCCGGCGGTATCCGCGGTATGGAACGCGGTACGGTGAGTGAGCAGCGCGAACCGGACGGCTCCGAGCGTTACGCCGAACTGGAACTCCAGCGCCTGGCCATGCCGCGCCGTGTGTTCACCCTCTCCCAGGTGAAATACTGCGCCGACCGTGTCAAATGGCTGTGGGACAACCGCCAGCTTATCGGCGGTCTCAAGTGGACCTATGAGCCCAAGGTGCTCCGCTTCTTCTTCGGCCGTATGGAAGAAATCGGCTACTGGCAGGAAGACCTGGTGAAGAAGTTCCGCGAAGATTTCGGCGACTCCCTGTAGTTTATTTCGGTCCGGAGAAAGACCGGGCCCAGGGAATGACGTATGCAGGCGGCAGCTCCTGAGCGAGCAACGCCTGCATTTTTTGCATATAGGGGGCGGTGTGCTCGAAGAAATGGTAGTAGCCTTCGCACAGGGCGTTCAGCCCGGTTTCGCCGGATTCGGTGCGGTTGAAGCGATGCTTGGGGCATTCGCCGTTGCATAGATGCAGATATTTACAATGGAAGCACTTGACTGGCAGCGCGTTACGTTTGTCAATGCCGAAGCGCACCTGTGCGGCCGATTCCATCAGGCTGCGGAGCGACTGCTCGCCGATATTGCCCAGGCGGTATTTGGGGTAGACGAAATGGTCACAGGGGTACAGGTCTCCGTTGTGCTCCAGAACGGAATTACCGCCGCAGGTGGGGCTGTGGACGCAGGTGCCGGGCTGCACGCCGCACCAATTGGCCAGCGTGGCGTCGAACAAGCCCACATAGTATCGGCCCACATCGTTGCGTACCCAATAGTCGAAGATGTCGCACATGAATCGGCCGAAACCGCCTGCCGAAACCGACCAAAACGCCAGCTGAGCCCCTTCCGTGGCCGGATCCACGATATGGGGACGGGCGCTTTTCCTGTTCAGCACATGCTCCACCACGGGCAGGAACTGCATGTACTGGCTGCCTACGGACTTCAGGAACTGGTACACTTCCAGGCCTCTTCCTTCCGAGGCCTTGTTCACGGTGGAAAGCGTATTGAAAGCCACTTCCCGGGAGCGGAGGATCCGGAGGCCGTTTATCACCCGGTCGAAGGTGGGCTGCCCGCCTTTGTCTTTGCGGTATTTGTCGTGAATGTCCTTGGGCCCGTCCAGGGAAAGCCCCACCAGGAAGTGATTGTCCCGGAAGAAATCGGCCCATGCGGCATCCAGCAGCGTTCCGTTGGTCTGGAGGGTGTTGAAGACCGTTTTTCCATCGGCGTATTTCCTTTGGAATTCCACGGCCTTGCGATAGAAATCCAGGCCCATCACCAGCGGCTCTCCTCCGTGCCAATTGAACTGGACTTCCGGCACATCGTTGGCCGATATATACTCCCGCACCACCTTCTCCAGCATCTCCACCGTCATGCGGGGCTCCCGGCCGCCGTAAATATCGGCCTTGTCCAGATAATAGCAGTAATGGCAATCCAGATTGCACAGCGATCCGGCCGGTTTGAGCATAATGTTGAAGGCCGCCGGCCCGGTAATCCGGACAGCGTCCTCCAGCAAAAGCATGTCTTGGAACGGATGCGCCATGTTCATCAGAAGGGATAGCCGATGCCAAAGTTAAGGCGCACAGCATCCAGGAAGGACGGTATATTATAATAGGTGGTGATGGGCCGCGTGTAATCCGGGGTGAAATCCTTGTTATACTTGTAAGTCTGGTAAGGTGCGTGGATTCCCACACCCAGGTCCAGGCGGACCACCAGCCCTTCAATGTCCAGCCGGATTCCCAAACCTGTGCCCAGGGCTATCTGCTGGGCGAAATACGGATTATTGATAATACCGTCTTTCAGGTCCTCCTTGATGCCGAAGGCCTCAAGGAATAACTCATATTCTTCGCTGCTGAGGCTTTCGGAAGTGTTACGCCAGTTCCATACGTTACCGGCATCCACGAAAACGGCACCATTGATTTTCCAGACCAGGGGGAAGCGCAGTTCGGCATTGGCCTCCAGCTTGACATCACCGGCGTGGAAGAAACTCTGGCTGTATTTGGTGCTGTGGAAATTACCCGGTCCATAGGCATAGGGTTCGGCCGCCCGCAGGCTGTTGGGACCACCCGCATAGAAGGCTTCGGAAAGCGGTGCATACGCGGAGTTCCCCAGCGGATTGTTGGCACCCGCGTAAAGGCGCGTTGCCAGGCATATCCGTTCCGTAAAGTTGAACTTGTTCCACAGCTCCACTGTCCACCGGACAAACTGGTTGAAGGGCATTTTCCCGATGGATTTATCCAATTCCCCCCACTTGCGCCCGAAAGCGCAAAAGATGGCATTCGTCAGGTTGCCGGCTTCCTTTATTTCCACATCAAGCATAGTATTGACCGGCCGGCGGGAGCGGTAATCATTATAAGTGATTCCATAGCCCGCGGAGGGAACGAGCTCGTCTCCGGCAAGCATTTTGAGGAGTTCCGGATGCTCTTCTACCTGATCCCCCAGGTTGGACGTATCCATCTTTGTCTTGACCAAAGAAAGGGAGAAGGGTGTGACGACGTGTGTAACAAAGCCCTTCGGGCGGATGAAATACGAGAAGCCTCCGGAGAGCTTATGGACACTGTATCCACCGGCGATGTTCTCGTTCTTGTATCCTATCCGGTAGCGCGTGTCGCCTTCGGGCTTGTTGTCACCGGGCCAGTGCAGGAACGGGAAGGTGAGCGCGGCGTCAATGCCGAACTTATAGGTGTTGGTCCTTTGAGCGTCTCCCGGCTGCCGGTTGCGCAGTGACCAATAGTACGCCCCCTGGCCCTTGACCGAGATGGTCTCTTTGTGTCCCAACAAATTCCGGGTGGAATGCGTGAGGGTAAGGTCGGGGCCGATACTGTTGTTGGAACGATAGGTGATATCCGCATCGGCTATGAATTTGTGCGTAATCTCATCCCGTTTCCATTGCCGGGTATACCCTACGCCCAGGCCGGACTTGGTAAGATCGCCTTCAAAGATATTGTCATAATCGCGCTTCGAGAACGCCCGCAGGAAGACATCACCGGCCTGGGTAAGCTTATAGTCGGCGGATATCTGGCTGAGCAGGCCGTTGGCTTTATTGACTTCCGGATTGTCGGAGATGACGGAGCCCACCGTGATGCGCAAGCGATCCTTGAACAGGGACTTACTGATGGAGATGTTCGTGTCGTTCGACGAGCCGGCTGCGTGTTCCTTTTGTCCGCTGCTGATATCCACGTCGATGAAGTTCCCCATCTTGGAATTGGCCAGGGCGGCATTAATTCGGCTTTTGATGATGCTGGACAGGGCATATCCGCTCTTTTGTGCCGCCACATTGCTCTCGCCCATATACATACCGGTGGCCAGCAAGGCCGCTGCAATTCCGGCGCGGGTTTCCTCGTCCAGGGTGGCCAGTTCGTTGGTGATGGTCTCGTCATCGGGCGCTTCCAGGAAGAAGCCGATGGCGTTGAGCCCCAGCGAATCCAGCTGGCCTTTCACCCGTACGCCCGTATTGAAGACCACGCGGCGGCTATCTTCGCCCTCCGATTGCACATCGCCCTTCACCTGCTGGGAGGCGGAGATGTTCACCATTGTCTGGCCCAACGGGCCGTTGAAGGTGACATTACTTTCCGGATCCACCTTGAAGGGCATCATCGGATAGAGTTTGGGCGAATAGCGGACGGTCCCTTTGTCCACATCGATCTTTCCGGAGAGCTTCAGTTCGCTGTCGGCCGTGTTGTACTGTACGTTTACGGTACCGTGCGGTTCCACCTGCGCCAGGTTCTTTTCATCGATGGGATAGGTGATGTCCGTGGTGGGCAGGACCGTGACATCCACGTTGGCCAGGATATGGTCCAGCGGCCCCGTCACCCGTCCGTGAATATCGGTGGCCAGGTAGCCGTGGACGGGAATGGGTCCATCCGGCGGCAGCTGCGTGGGGACGAAGTTGTCGGCCGATAGCACGATATCCAGGAGCATCGTGTTGAGATTGATTCCGCCGTTCAGGGCCAGATAGGTGCTGTCGGCGCCAATGATGTGCAAATCGTTGAGGTCCACATCGTTGTCCTTCATTACGATGGGCGTTTCGGATAGCGCCAGCTTTACGTCGTAGGGCTTGTACCATACGCTGGTGCCCAGCGGCAGTACCTGGGCCGACAAATGCAGATCGGCTGGCAGGCCATCTGCAGTGGCGTTGGCCCGGACCATACCGCTCAGGTCGATGTCGTCCAGCTGGACGATGCCGCTCACGATCTCCAGCGGAATGTCGTCCAGGCGCACGTCGGCCTTGATGGCATTCTTATACTGTTCCGACGGCGAAATCCATATATCGGCCGTGCGGTTTCCAAAGGCCATATCCTTGTACCGGAGGTTGTCCAGCGCCAGCTGTCCCGTTCCGCTGAGCGTCCGTCCAATGCGCTCCAGATCCATTTTAAACGCAGCATCGGTCCATAGGCTGTCCAGGCTCATCACGCCGTTGTTGATGTTGGCATTGGCCGTGACCCCGGCGGTGGTTTTGCCTTCCGTCATAATGACGTTCAATGCCGCGGTGATATCGGGGATGGAAGCGTTGATGGCCAGGTCCGATTGGCGGGAATCAGAGGTTAGCGATAAGGCTAAATCGTTTAAATCCAGCCCGCTTTGATCGATGATGGATTGAAGGGGACTGCCTTTGGTCAGTTTGATATCGGCCCGCAGGTTCGGAATGAGCCGCCTTAGCGTATCCAGCTTGGTCAGGTCCTGCAGGGAGGTGATGGCCTGGACAAACGTAGAGTCTGTAACGGCATTTGTCAGGGGCGTCACTTGGTCCAGCAGCTGGAGAACGTACATAGGACTCTCCGCATCTACGCTAAGTCCCTTCGTGGTAAGGTGAAGTGTGGTATTGTCCCCGGTAGCAAAGTTGAGTTTCAGCTTGTCTATGTCAAAACCCTGTATCCCGGCGTGCGCGAATTGCAGGTTTGCGGCAAGGGCCTTGTTCAGCAGGGAGGCGTCCAGCGCCAGGCCGGAGACATTGATATCGTCATAAATGGCATTGTCCAAGCGCAGGTCCAGGTTGATTTTTGTGGCAGGGGAGTTGATATCGATACCTTTTCCTTTCGCGTGAAGATCGCCGCTCAGTTCCACGCGGTGGGGATCTTCCATAAACGAACTGATGTCCACTTTCCGGATATTCACCAGCATATCGTACAGTTCGTCGTCTATGTCGTAGAAGCCTTTAAGCGTAGCTCTGTTGCCGCGAAAATCCACATCGCCGGTAAGGTCTGTGCGCATAGTCTCCAGATTCAGGGTGGTGGCGGCCAGGTTGGCCTGGGCTCCAAACGCGTCTGAGCGGGCGAATAAGCGGCCCGACTGAATGAGGCCGGTATTCAGGTCCACCATCGCATCTCCCCGGACTTCCTCAAAAGGCAGGGTGAACGTCCCGAACGTAAGCGAAGCGTCGCCGATATGCAGGTGGGGTACGTCGTAGCGGTTATTTCCCACATCGGCTAATGCATTGACGGACAAGGTGTCGGTGCGGATGTCCAGTCCCATCGGTGCGAGCACAAAGCGCACGTGACTCAGTTCGCCGTCCGGCAGCTCGAAGGCCATAGGGGAGGAGGTGGTGTCCTGCGGTGCCTCCTCTGTATCGGCCTCTTTGTCTTTAAGGTCGATTCCGATATACGTGTCGGCCAGTTTCAGACCGTGCAGCGGGTATTTCCCTTCGGCCAGATTGATTCCGGGACTCTTTACGTGAAGATGCCCGACGATGGCGTCAATCCCTATCGCTTCTATCAGGGTATCTGAGTGGGCCGTGGTCTGGTCCAGCAACAACTGCTCCAAAACGATGGTGCGGGCCATCAGGTCTGTGCCGGGCTCTCCCTGCAGACAACCCTGCAGGTTTAGGGAATGTACGTACAGCAACGTATCCTGGCCCCGGTGGCCGATAAAAAGACTGTCTATCTCCACGTGCACCGGAAGGTCCTCTTCACCTTTGTATGCGCGGTACAAAAATCTGGGAGATTGGTAGAAAGGGGAGAGGTAAAGTCTTCCCAGGTCCACGTCCAGATCTGTACGCTTATTGACCTGTTCGATGCCTTTCTGCAAGGCGGCCGTGCGTAATTTGGGCGTCACAAGTACCACTGTTACAGTTATTAACAGTAACAGCACCAACCCCAGAACGGCACCCAAAACGATGCAGGGGATTTTCCATATCAGACTCTTTTTGCTCACGCCATATCCTAAGTGTAACAAATTTACAAAAAAGTTAGTTAGCTTAGCAAAGTTTAAACGCTATCGAAATGAATAAAAGATACAACTTCTGCCGGTGATGCTGTGCTTTTTCGCTATGGGGTTCGTGGACCTCGTGGGCATCGCCTCCAATTATGTCCAGGCCGATTTGGGCCTTTTCGGCGGCACCGTGTTCCCGCTCCTGATGGGCTTTGCCTCCGATGCCGTCGGCCCGGTAATCCGGACAGCGTCCTCCAACAAAAGCATATCTTGGAACGGATGCGCCATGTTCCACAACATGTACAATATTTTCCGTATCTTTGCCTAAAAGCAAGTATGTATGATTGACAATCAGTTGTTGAATGAACTCAAAGGACGCGAACTTGTCCTGTTCGTGGCCGATAAGGATGAAATTTCCCAGGCCGATGTTCCCTTCCCTCTCGTTTATACCGGGATGGGTAAAATGCGCATGTTCAGCGGATTGCTCAAGTGGTATGAGTCTGGCGAAAGAAGCGGGAACCCTACCGTGCTGAACATCGGCAGCGCCGGATCGGCCCGATTCCCAATCGGCGAAATCTTCAACTGCACTTGTTTTGTCAATGGGGGCAGCGAGCTCATTTACGACAAGATTGAACTGCCCGGCCAAGGTTGTTCGATCTTTTCCGGAGACTACTTCATGAGCACCCAGACCTTCAGCCCGGAGCAGGTGAAGGCGCTTAGTCAGCAGTACGACCTCTTTGATATGGAAGCCTACGCCGTGGCACACTTCTGCCAGATGCACAATATCCCGTTCTACTGCCTCAAGGCGGTATCCGACAACCTGGACGGCTCCCTGAAAGACTGGCGAAGCATCCTCGGCGATATCCGCGTAAAGTTCACCTCCCTTCTGAATCTGTTGGGATAACCTGCTCTTCCAACCAAGAAGCACCAAAGGGGGCCAAAGGGTGCTCGTAAGGCCGATTTTTGCCTGTAGGAGCACCAATAAGCCATAATCCGTGCACGAACGCATCCGGAGCGCATTTGGGAGCTCAAAAAGTGGATTCCAGACCCGTGTAATCCACTTTTGCATTATCTAAAACTAGAACCAGAAGAAGTATAATGGCCTTTGAGAATAGATGATTATTCCATTTGGGGGTCAAATAGCAATATTATTGAGTTCTTGATTATTTAATTTTGAATAATTGAGTTTTAAATATTATCTTTGCCCCAAACTATAGTTTATGCTACAACCGAATCCATTCATAATTACTGCTGACTACTACGGAGCCAAATATTTCTGTGACAGACAAGCAGAAACCGAAACCCTTGAGGGTAATATCGCCAATGGAAGAAATACGGTGCTTATTTCTTCGCGACGGATGGGTAAGTCCGGCCTTATTGCCCATGTCTTTAACAGAGATTTCGTGCAAAGTAATTATAAAACTTTTTCGATTGATCTGTATCCAACTTCTTCTCTTTCGGAAATGATTCTGTTGCTGGCAAAGGAGATAACAGGGCAACTAAAAAGCCGGGAAGAAAGAATCTGGGAATCATTCCTGGGAATTGTAAAATCCCTCAGGCCAGGTTTCAAAGTTGATTCAGTAACAGGCCAGTTTGTATTTGATCTCTCATTGGGAGAAATTGTACGTCCTACAGACTCTCTCAAGGAGATATTCCAGTACCTTGAAAGTAGTGATATCCCTTGTGTTGTTGCTATGGATGAATTTCAGCAGATAGCCGAGTACCCGGATAATAATGTGCTGGAACTACTAAGAAGTCATGTCCAAAAATGCAAGCACACCTGGTTTATTTTTGCCGGCAGTGACCGGCGTATGATGGAAAAGCTTTTCAACAATCCATCTGAACCGTTCTACATGAGTTGTTCTCCGCTGTATCTGGATGCAATTGTTTACGATAAGTATCTGGCTTTCTCTAAAAAACACTTCGAGGAGGCAGGAAAAAGATTGACAGACGACTGCTTCAAACGGATTTACGACTTGTTTGAAGGACACACATGGTACGTGCAACGCTTGATGAACGAATTATATGCGTGGACCAAACCAGGAGAAGTGGCAAATCTGCCGATGATGGAAAATGCTCTCACTTTCGTGATAAAAACATATGCCCGTACATTTCAGGAGCAGATGAGCACTTATCCCGAAGCACAAAAACAGCTCCTGATAGCTATTGCCAAAGAAGGAAATGCCGAACTGGTTACCTCCGTGGCCTTTTGTAAAAAGCACTCCATGAAAAGCCCCAGCACGGTACAAAGTGCTCTGCGAGTTCTTCACGACAAAGGAATCGTCAGAAAAGAAGGCAATTCCTATTCTGTCACAAACCGATTGCTTGGTATGTGGTTGACGACAGAGTATTGATCTGCCCCCAAAAAACGAAAAAGCCAGGCGCCTGCCTGGCTTTATTCGTAGCCCGGAGGGGAATCGAACCTCTATTTAAAGTTTAGGAAACTTCCGTTCTATCCGTTGAACTACCGGGCCGCACCTTTTACAAAAAAAGCGCTTATTCAGCGCTCTTCTCGATGATCTGACGACCGCGATAGTAGCCGCACTCGGGGCATACACGGTGATACATCACGGTGGCGCCGCAGTTAGGGCATACGCTCAGCGTGGGAACGGGAGCAAAGTCGTGCGTGCGACGCTTGTCTCTTCTCTGCTTGGAGAGTTTGTGTTTCGGATGTGCCATGGTTCTCTATTTTTAATTGTTTTATTTGCTGTCAAAAAGTCCTTTCAGGGCGGCGAACGGGCTGTTCGCTTCAGCCTCAGCCTCCTCGTCCTCTCGCTCCTCATGGCTCAGAAACCGGACGGTGTCGGGATTACATTGTCCTTCCGGATGCACCCTTTGCATGGGCAGTGATAGACAGACATAGTCGTATACCGCCTGACTCAGGTCCCAATCCGGGTCCTCACCGGGGGTGAAGACCTCCGAAGGCGCTGCATCCACGTTGATTTCCAAGGGCTCCAGGCACCGGTCGCAGGGCACGGTGACCGTGCCGCTCAAGTGAAGATCGGCCTCCACTTTTTGCGCACTTTTCTTGAGCACCCGGATTTCCACGTTTACATCGGCGTCCAGGATTTCCGTGTTGCCAAACTTTTGAAAGAACTCTAAATCTGCATGAGAGAGGAAGTTCCGCTCTCCTGCAGCCCAATCGTTCAGGGGTATGATGAATGGATTCATAGCCACAAAAACAGATTAAGGGGTGCAAAGATACGAATAATTTTCGGAAAATCAATCTTCTGTAGAAGAATTTCTCTTCCGGTCCAGCGGATCCAGGTGGATTTTACGCATGCGCATATGGTTGGGCGTGATTTCCACCAGTTCATCCTCCTGGATATATTCCAAGGCCTCTTCCAGCGAGAACTTGATGGCCGGAGGCAGCACCACTTTCTCGTCGGAACCCGAAGCACGCACGTTGGTGAGCTTCTTGGTCTTGCAGATGTTGATGTTCAGGTCCCTGTCGCGGGTGTGTTCGCCCACTACCTGGCCGCCGTAGATTTCCTCGCCGGGTTCCACGAAGAATCGGCCGCGATCCAGCAGCTTGTTCATGGAATAGGCGATGGCTTCGCCGGTTTCCAGGGACACCAGGGAACCGTTGGTGCGCATCTCGATGTCGCCCTTATACGGCTGGTAGTCCTTGAAACGATGGGCCACCACGGCTTCGCCCTGGGTGGCGGTAAGGAGGTTTGAACGCAGTCCCATAAGGCCGCGGGTGGGGATTTCGAATTCCAGCAGCGTACGGTCGCCGCGGGGTTCCATGCGGACCAGGGCGCCCTTGCGGCGGGTGCTCAGTTCGATGGCGGCGCCCACGAACTGCTCCGGAACCTCGATGGACAGTTCCTCGATGGGTTCGCAGCGCTGGCCGTTGATGGTCTTGTCCAGCACCTTGGGCTGGCCCACCTGCAGTTCGAAGCCTTCCCGGCGCATCGTCTCGATGAGCACCGACAGGTGCAGCACACCGCGGCCGTAGACCACGAAGGAATCGGCATTCAGGCCCGGCTTGACGCGGAGGGCGAGGTTCTTCTCGAGCTCCTTCTCCAGGCGTTCCTTGATGTGGCGGGAGGTCACGAACTTGCCGTCCTTGCCGAAGAACGGGGAGTTGTTGATCATGAAGAGCATCGACATCGTGGGCTCGTCCACGGCGATCGGCGGGAGCGGCTCCGGGTTCTCGATGTCGGCGATGGTGTCGCCGATCTCGAACCCGTCGATGCCCACCAGGGCGCAGATGTCGCCGCACTGGACCTCGTCCACATTGGCCTTGCCCAGGCCCTCGAACACCATGACCTGCTTGATCTTGGACTTCTCGATGATGTCGTAGCGCTTGCACAGGGACACCGGCATGCCGGTCTTCAGGGTTCCGCGGGTGACGCGTCCCACGGCGATCCGGCCCACGTACGGGGAGTATTCCAGGGAGGACACGAGCATTTGCGGCGTGCCTTCCACGACGGCCGGAGCGGGGATTTCCTCCAGGATGGTGTCCAGGAGGGCGGTGATGTCATTGGTGGGCTTGCGCCAGTCCTGGGACATCCAGCCCTGCTTCGCGGAACCGTAGACGGTCTTGAAATCCAGCTGGTCCTCGGTGGCGCCGAGGTTGAACATCAGTTCGAACACCTCTTCCTGCACCTCGTCGGGCCGGCAGTTGGGCTTGTCCACCTTGTTGATGACCACGATGGGCTTCTTGCCCATGTCCAGGGCCTTGTTCAGCACGAACCGCGTCTGCGGCATGCAGCCCTCGAACGCGTCCACCAGCAGGAGGACGCCGTCCGCCATGTTGAGCACGCGCTCCACCTCGCCGCCGAAGTCGCTGTGGCCGGGCGTGTCGATGATATTGATCTTGACGCCCTTGTACGTGACGGACACATTCTTCGCGAGAATGGTGATGCCGCGCTCGCGCTCCAGGTCGTTGTTGTCCAGGATGAGGT
>CAMYWP010000016.1 GCA_947302825.1 uncultured Bacteroidales bacterium | reverse complement strand
CCACCGTGGTGCCCAGCCCGTAAACAGTATCCGTAAAGCGGAACCAGGTATCCAGGCGGAAGATGCGGCCATAGTCGTGGACGGCCTTCACCACCTTCTCCCCTTCGCCGATGGTACGGGTCATGGGCTTCTCGCAGAAGATGTCCTTCCCGGCCTTGGCGGCCTCCACGGCCATGATGCCGTGCCAGTGGGACGGCGTGGCAATGTGCACGATGTCTACGTTAGGGTCGTGTACCAGGTCCCGCCAGTCCTTATAGGGCTGCAGCTGCGTGTTGAAACGCTCCACACCCGCATCCAACGCCTTCCGGAGATGGTACTTGTCCACGTCACAGACCGCCACCAGGCGGCAGCGTTCGTCCGAGGCGAAATGCAGGTTGCTCATGCCGATGCCTCCCGTGCCGATGATTCCCCTCGTCAGCTGGTCACTGGGCGCCGTGTAACGGGTGTTACCGCCCAGTTTTCCCAGCACTTCCCGGGGCAAGATGGTGAAAAGGCCCACTCCCAGGCCGGCCTTTTTCAAGAATTCCCTTCTGTTTTGTGCCATAGTTCTATGTGATTAGATAGTGTAAATATACGGATTCTGGAGAAAACAGCATAATTTTTGTACCTTTGTTTCGCCGAAAAAACAGAGATAATCATGAAAAGACTGATAATATGCCTGGCAAGCCTTGCACTGCTGGTCCCCCTCTGGGGCCAGGGCCGGGTTAGTACCCGCAAATATATCGTGAGTGATTTCACCGATAAAATCACCCAGGTGGTCCTCACCGGGAATGATGTGATAGACAGTGCTTTACGGACGGAGATCGCCAACAACTGGACGGCATCGGCCTTTGAATTCTGCACCGTGGAAAAGTTCGAGCAGCTGAAATCCAATAGCCAGTATTACTTCCTTCTTCCGGCCGAAAGCCGCTTCAAAGGGGAAGAGAATCCCGGCATCCTGTTTTTATCGCTGTTAAAGGGCGATCCCGATGCAGCGAAAGGAATCGGCGAGATGACCGACATCATTTCCCTGCCCCTGTGCGCCGCCATGGGTGGCAGCGGACGGGAACTGATCTATTTGGGCGCCGTGGTAAAATCCATTCAGGAATTCACTCTGGCGGCTATGGAAAGCGAGAAAGTGGCCTATGCCAAAACCCTCTGGTTCAACGAGAACTACGCCAAATACGGCAAGATGAAGCAGATTTACCTGGCCCGGGAAGATCTGGCGGAATCCGTGACGGAAAAAGACTTGGAACGCTATCTGGACGCCGATATTTTCCTGGTAGACGAGTCCAAGGTGGATGAAGTGTACCTCCGCGGAGATTACAACACGCTGGTGAGCTACACCGTGGCACCCGTCCTGGCCGAAGAAGGCTCCTCGTACTGCTACAAACTGCTTTTTGAGGCCGATACCCACACGCTCTTTTACATCCATCGGCATAAAATCACCCCTAAATTCGGCGAGGGATTCCTGGTAGAAGACCTCAAACGCCTGGCCCGGAAACGATGAAAAGCGGCCTCTCTGCATCCGGCGTACGCTACGCCGTCCGGCAAAGCGGGCGCGCCGTGGCGTATTGCGCCCTCACCATTGGCTGCGGCACCCGGGACGAATCCGGCTTTCCGGCCGGTATAGCCCATTTTGTGGAGCACACCCTGTTCCGCGGAACCGCCCGCAAGAGTGCCGCCGTCATTGGCGGCTACCTGGACCGTCTGGGCGGTGAACTGAACGCATATACCACCAAGGAAGAGATTGTCCTCCACGCCACGGTGCTGAAGGAAGATCTGGGGAAAGCCGCCCGGCTGCTGTTCGAACTGGCCCTGGAAGCCACCTTCCCCGACAAGGAAATCGAGACCGAACGCGGCGTGGTCCTGGACGAAATCATCTCCTACAAAGATAACCCGGCCGAAGACGTCTACGACCGCTTCGAAAACCTCCTGTTCCAGGGAACGCCCCTGGAAACGCCCATCCTGGGCACTGCCGCCTCAGTGAAAAAGATCACCCCGGAAATGCTCCGCCGCTTCGTGGCCGAACGTTTCACCCCCGACCGCATGGCCTTCACCGTCGTGGCCGATATCCCCGAAAAGCAACTGGAAAAACGCGTTCTTAAACTCCTCGACCATGTCTTTCCACAAAGTAATCGATAAACGGCACCATGAGGTAAACGCCGTGCTGGGCTGCAAGGCCCCTTCGCTTTATGAGATGCCTGACAGGCTGGTGTGCGCCATGCTGGCCAACATCCTGGGCGGACCGGCCTCCAACTCCCTGTTAAATAAGGAGCTGCGGGAGAAACGCGGCTGGGTGTACGGTATTGAATCCTCCTACACGCAGTATGCCGACACCGGCGTCCTGGCCATCACCTTCGGCTGCGATCGGCCCAACCTGGACGCCTGTCAGGATGCTATCGGCAAGATTCTCAACCGTTTGCAAGAGGTTCCCTTCACGGATCGGCAACTGCGTTCTTACCGGAAACAGCTGCTGGGTCAGCTGGCTATCGGCTCCGAATCCGGCGAAGCCCAGTGCCTGTCCATGGGGAAAAGCATGCTGGCCTGGGGAAACATCATGAGCCCGCAGGAAACCCGGGCAGCCCTGGAAGCCATCACCCCGGCCGACATCCAAGCCATGGCCCGCCGCCTCTTCGCCCCCTCCCACCTTTCCTCCCTTATCTACCTGTAACCCTGGCAACCAATCCTCTGATTATCAACAATATATGAAAAGTAATCGTTCGATTTTTGAACGATTACTTTCTGTAGAACACTGACTATCAACCACTTGGTTGCCAGCTGAATCTTACTAGTTTGCTACTTCGCAGAGGAATTTGATGCGGACCAGGCGGATTTCTTCGTCTTCGTAGTCGTCGCCCAGGACTTTGCGGGCATCGGCCAGGGAATCTGATTCGGCTTCTTCCTTGAACCAGTGGTAGAGTTCCTCCACCACTTCAGGATCCAGTTGCTCGTTGATGTAATAGTTCAGGTTCACACGGGTTCCGGTGGCTACGATGGCCTCGATTTCCGTGAGAAGGGCATCCATATCCAGACCCTTGGAAGCGGCGATGGCTTCCAGGTCCAGTTTGCGGTCGATGGACTGGATGATATAAACCTTGTTGCCGGAACGGGAGGCAACGGATTTCATCACGAAATCGTCGGGGCGTTCTATCTCGTTTTCCTCCACGTATTTGGCAATAAGCTCCACGAAGGGCTTGCCGAACTTGTTGGCCTTGCCTTCTCCCACTCCCTGGCATTTTTCCGACAACTCCTTGAGGGTGAGCGGATAACAGATGGTCATGTCTTCCAGGGACGGATCTGAGAAAATGATCCAGGGCTGGAGCCGCAGTTTGCGGGCCATATCCTTGCGGAGGTCCTTGAGCATGGCCAGGAGCGTGGGGTCTCCCCCACCGCCGCCATGGACGCCGGCGCCAATGTCTTCGTCGTCCTCGTCCACTCCTTCGGAGAAGGTGCGGTCCTCCACCAGCATTACCTCGTGCGGATGTTCCAGGAACTTGCGGCCTTCCTCCGTAGCGAAGATAAGTCCGTAATTATCAATGTCTTTATCCAGGTAATGCAGAATGAGTCCCTGGTGGATGACGGTGACCCAGAAACGTTGGTCGTGGTCTTTTCCTGCACCGTACAGGGGCAGTTTGTCGTGGTGGTAGGACTTGATGAGCGCGTTGGGCACACCCGCCAGGATGCCGGCCAGGTGTTCCAGTTTGAAACGCTCCGGCAGGGACTCGATGAGTTCCAGGACCAGACAGAGTTCCTCCCGGCCGTCGAAGCGGGCCTTGGGATGCAGGCAGTTGTCGCAGGCGCCGCAGCCATCGGCCTTGTAATCCTCGCCGAAGTAATTGAGCAGCAGTAGTCTGCGGCATTGGCTGGATTCGGCGTAGGCCACCGTTTCCTTGAGGAGTTGCTTGCCGATTTCCTGTTCCGCCACCGGCTTTCCCTGCATGAATTTCTCCAGCTTCTGAATGTCCTTGTAGCTGTAATAGGTGATGCACTGGCCCTCCTGTCCATCGCGGCCGGCGCGGCCGGTTTCCTGGTAATAGCCCTCGATACTCTTGGGGATGTCGTAGTGAATCACGAAACGGACGTCCGGCTTGTCGATGCCCATGCCGAAGGCGATGGTGGCCACAATCACGTCCACTTCCTCCATGAGGAACTTGTCCTGATTATCGGCCCGGGTTTTGGCATCCAGGCCGGCGTGGTACGGAAGGGCCTTGATGCCGTTGATACACAGCGTCTGGGCCATCTCCTCCACCTTTTTGCGGCTGAGGCAGTAGATGATGCCGGACTTGCCGGGATTCTGGCGGATGAAGCGGATGATGTCCTTTTCCGGGTCCACCTTGTCCCGCACTTCATAATACAGATTGGGCCGATTGAAGGACGATTTGAACACCTTGGCGTCCTGGATGCGGAGGTTCTTGAGGATGTCGCTCTGCACTTTGGGCGTGGCCGTGGCGGTGAGGGCGATCACCGGCGCCGGCTGGATCTGGTCTATGATGGTGCGGATTTTCCGGTATTCCGGGCGGAAGTCGTGGCCCCATTCGGAGATGCAGTGGGCCTCGTCCACGGCGTAGAAAGAAATTTTGATTTCCTTCAGGAGCGCTACGTTTTCTTCTTTGGTAAGGGATTCCGGCGCCACATACAACAGTTTGGTAATGCCCTGCAGTAAATCGGCCCTTACTTCGGCCAATTGGATCTTGTTGAGCGAGGAATTGAGGAAATGCGCGATACCACCGTCGCCGGCTTCGAAACCGCGGATTACATCCACCTGGTTCTTCATCAGGGCGATGAGCGGGGAAATCACGATGGCCGTTCCGTCCATCACCAGGGCAGGCAACTGGTAGCACAGCGACTTGCCGCCGCCGGTGGGCATGAGCACAAACGCGTTGTTTCCTTCTACCAGATGCTGGATGATCTGTTCCTGATCACCTTTGAATGCATCGTAGCCGAAGAAGGTCTTCAGTTTGGACTGGAGGATGGCGGGCTGGATGGCCATGGTGGTTTTCGTTCAGTGTTAGGCCAATATAGCCATAAATAATGACTTCTGCAAATAAAAATGACACTGAGCCGACAAAAAATACCACTCATCCATAAAAAATATGTTATTCAGATTAAAATTATTATCTTTGCAGGATTGAACGTTCAGACGTTCTCAAAGAGAACAAACGCTAAAAAACAAAGAATATGAAAATCGCAAAACTGTTTGCTATGGCTTCCGCCGCCGCAGTGCTGGTGGTTGCCTGCGGCTCTCCCAAAGTGGAGGGTTCCAAAGAAATCCGTGACCTGCTTCCCACCAAGGGTGAGGTAGACACCACTTCCTATCTGCTGGGTGTCAACTTCGGTCTGGTCATCACCCAGAACAACTTCGGCGACCTGAACATGGCCCAGCTGGAGAAAGGTATCAAGGACGCTCTTAACGCCAAGGAAGGCCAGCCCATGGACTCCGCTTTCGTAAAGCAGTTCAAGATCGACCCTTCCGACATGAACATGGTCTTTAACAACTACCTGCAGAAGCGCACCGCCTACGAAGGTGCCCTGAACAAGGACAAGGGCGACAAATTCCGTCGCGAGTTCTACGCCAAGAACAGCGCCGACTCCACCGCCTCCGGCATCGTTTACCTGATCCAGGATTCCGGCAGCGAACTGCACGCCACCAGCGACCGTGACACCGTGAAGGTGAACTATCGCGGTACCCTCATCGACGGCACCGAGTTCGACAAGAACGACGGTATCGAATTCCCGCTGAACCGCGTGATCCCCGGTTGGACGGAAGGCATGAAGCTCGTGGGCGAAGGCGGTAAGATTACCCTGGTGATTCCGGCCGAAAAAGCCTACGGCGAGCGCGGTCCCCGCAACATCGGCGCCAACGCCACCCTCATCTTCGACGTGGACCTGCTGGAAGTGAAGCCTTTCGTAGAGAAGGAAAACAAGTAAGCCATGGCACTGGAACTGGAAGGCACCCTGCGGCAGAAACTGGGCGTACAGTCCGGCACCAGCGCCCGCGGCCCCTGGGCCAAGCAGGAATTCATCCTGGAATTCCCGGACGGCAATTTCACCGCCAAGGCCTGCTTCACCGCCTGGGGACAGGACAAAGTGGCCGAACTGGACAAGTACCAGGTAGGAGACCGCATCAAAGTCTCCTTCAACCTCAAGAGCCGCGAATACAACGGCCGCTGGTACAACGATCTCCAGATCTGGCGCCTTGCCCCCGCCGGGCAGGCGCAAGCGGCCCAGGCTGCAGCGCCGGTCTTTGAAGCTCCGGCACCAACCCTGGACGATATGCCAGGGGACAGCGAGGAAGATCTTCCGTTCTAAGATTGCAAAAAAACCTTCGGTGAATGCCGAAGGTTTTTTGTATATTTGTGGGCTATGACTAATCTCGGATATAACAACCGTTGGGTACGTCTTATCAAGGATGTACTGTTTGTGGCCGTGGCCGTGTTCATCATGGTGCGCGGACGCATTTTGGGCTTTGTACTGGGCCTGCTCTTCGCCTATTGGTATGGCCGCGATGCTGTCTTCCAGGCCAAGGCCATCTGGCAGGAAAAGACCTATAAGGCCCCGGACAGGCCGGCCGATAACCCCTCCCCCCAGGCTCCCGCCGAGGATGGGAAAATTACCGTCACCAACCTTTCCGACGCCAAGGAAGTGGATTTTGAAAAGGAGTAGGCTTTGATCCCTAAGGAAACAGTAGACCTGATTCTGGACACCGCCCGCATCGAAGAAGTGATCGGTGATTTCGTGACGCTCAAGCGCCGCGGGTCCAGCTATGTGGCCTGCTGTCCTTTCCACAATGAAAAAACACCTTCCTTCCATGTAACGCCCTCCAAGGGCATCTACAAGTGTTTCGGTTGCGGAAAAGCCGGCAGCGCCGTGGGTTTTGTAATGGAGTATGAGCACATGACCTACCCGGAAGCCCTGCGCTATCTGGCCCGCAAATACAATATAGAAGTAAAGGAGGCCGAAGAGACCGCCGAACAAATCGCCGCCCGCCAGCGCAGCGAAAGCCTCATGGCCGTGAGCGAATTCGCCGGCAAGTTCTTCCAGGAACAGCTGCAAACGGAGGAAGGTCACGCTATCGGCTACCAGTATTTCCGTTCCCGCGGCCTGCTGCCGGAGACCATCCAGAAGTATGGGCTGGGCTGGGCGCCCAAGTCCAAATCGGCCTTTACCCAAGCGGCAAAAGCCGCCGGCTACAAAGACGAATTCCTGCTGGAAACCGGCCTCTGCGCCCAATGGGAAAGCGACGGCAGCCTGCACGACCGCTTTTATGAGCGTGTCATCTTCCCCGTCCATTCCGTCAGCGGGCGCGTGATCGCTTTCGGAGGCCGTACCCTCCTGAAGGAAAAATCGGACAAGATTGCCAAATATGTCAACTCCAAGGAGAGCGAGATTTACGTGAAATCGCGGTCCCTGTACGGCATTTACTTCGCCAAAAGCGAAATCTCCAAGCAGGACAAGTGCTACCTCATGGAAGGCTACCTGGACGTGCTGTCCATGCACCAGGCGGGCATCCTGAACTGCGTGGCATCCAGCGGAACCTCCCTCACGGAGGAGCAGATCCGCATCATCAAGCGCTTCACGGAGAACATCACCATCGTGTACGACGGCGACAGCGCCGGCCTGCATGCTGCCATCCGGGCCATCGGCATGATCCTGAAAGAGGGCATGAATCCGCGCGTGGTGTTCCTCCCGGACGGCGACGACCCCGATTCCTATGCCCGCAAGCACACGCTGGAGGAAATCCGTGCGTTCTTCGATGAGCATGAGCAAGACGGCATCGCCTTCAAGACGGACCTCCTGCTTTCGGAAGCCGGCGGAGACCCGTTGAAAAAGGCCAACCTCATCAATGAGATCGCCGATACAGTGGCCGATATCCCGGATGCCATCAAGCGTCAGGTGTACGTGGACACCGTAGCCCGGCAGTTCGGCATCGAGGCCGATATCATCCAGGAGCGCGTACGAAAAACCCGTGAAACTAACCGCCGTGCGGAGGTAAGTAGGCGCTCATCAGAGCGCCCGGCGGAGGCCGTGTCCGAAGGACTTATAGGCTGGGAGCCGCAGGGGGATAATAGGGGGGCGGAGCCCCCCTCAAAGGCCGATGCTCCGGAAAAGGCGTCCTCCCGTGCTATGATGCGTTCTGAGGACCGGATCCTGGAGCCTTCGGAGCGGGAGCTGCTGGGATTCATCCTGCGGCACGGGTGCAGCCCGCTGCAGTTCGAAACAGACTCGGAGTTTTATGACCCGGAAGGCAGCCAGACGGTGGCGGAGTTTATCGACGCCGCTTTATCGGCCGATCATATCCGCTTCTGCAACCCGGCCTACGACGCCACGTACCAGGCCTATTTCGCGCTGTACGACCAAGGCATGGAGCAGGAAGAAATCCTCCGCTACCTGCTGAACGGGGAGAACCGCGCCGTGGCGGAGGTGGTGGCCAGTTTGAGCACCGACAAGTACGAACTCACCGTCCACAACTTCTCCGATGCCCTCACCACCACGGATTCCTGGCTGGTGAACTTCGTTCCCCGCGCCATCCTGGTGTACCACGATAAAAGGTTATCGGCCCGACAGGATGCCATCAACCGCGAACTCAAGGCCGGCATCCCGCCGGAAAAGACGCTGGAGCTGATGAACACCCTCACCCGCCTGATTGAAATGAAGAAAACCATCAATATCAAACTTGGAAGACTAAAGAAATGAGCCACAAGAGAACCCTGGTGACCTGTGCACTCCCTTATGCCAACGGTCCTGTCCATATCGGCCACCTGGCCGGCGCCTATATTCCCGGTGACATCTATGTCCGCTATCTGCGCATGCGCGGGGAGGACGTGGTGTTCATCTGCGGTAGCGACGAGCACGGCGTTCCCATCACCATCAAGGCCCGCAACGAGGGCGTGACGCCTCAGGATATCGTGGACCGCTACCACAAAGTGATGAAAGACGCTTTCACGGGGCTGGGGATCAATTTCGATATCTATTCCCGTACGTCATCGGCCGTCCATGCCCAAAACGCCTCCGAATTCTTCCGGAAGCTGTACGACCAGGCCGATTTCATTACCCAGGAAAGCGAGCAGCTTTACGATGAAGAGGCCAAGATGTTCCTCACGGACCGCCTGATCGAGGGCACCTGCCCCAAGTGCGGCAACCCGCGCGCCTATGGCGACCAGTGCGAGAACTGCGGCTGCACCCTTTCGCCCGAAGAGCTGCTGGACCCGAAATCCAAGCTCAGCGGCAGCACGCCCGTGAAAAAGAAGACCAAGCACTGGTATCTGCCTCTGGACCGTTACGAACCCTGGCTGCGGGATTGGATCCTGGAGCAGCACAAGGAGTGGAAAACCAACGTGTACGGCCAGTGCAAGAGCTGGCTGGACAGCGGCCTGCAGCCCCGCGCCGTCACGCGCGACCTGGACTGGGGCGTGCCCGTTCCGGTAGAAGGGGCCGAAGGGAAGGTGCTGTATGTGTGGTTCGACGCACCTATCGGCTATATTTCCAACACCAAGGAACTGTTGCCAGAAAGCTGGGAGAAGTGGTGGAAAGACCCTGAGACACGGCTGGTGCATTTTATCGGCAAGGACAATATCGTGTTCCACTGCATTGTGTTCCCGTCTATGCTCAAGGCCTACGGAGACTATATCCTTCCGGACAATGTGCCCTCCAACGAGTTCCTGAACCTGGAAGGCGACAAAATCTCCACTTCCCGCGGCTGGGCCGTATGGGTGGACGAATATGAACGGGAATTCCCCGGCTGCGAGGATGTGCTGCGTTACGTCCTCACCGCCAACGCCCCGGAAACCAAGGACAACGACTTCACCTGGAGGGACTTCCAGAGCCGCAACAACAGCGAGCTCCTGGCCATTTTCGGCAACTTCGTGAACCGGGCCGTAGTGCTCACGCACAAGTATTTCGGCGGCGCGGTTCCGGCCAATCTGAAACCGGAGCCTATCGACGCAGAGACGCTGGCGGCCATCCGGCCTTGCCGAGAAGCCCTGGAGAAGGATGTGGAAACCTTCCACTTCCGCGAGGCTTTGAAGGAGGCCATGAACATTGCCCGTATCGGCAACAAATACATCTCCGACATGGAGCCCTGGAAGGTGGCCAAGACGGATTTGGACCGCACGGCCAGTATCCTGTACACCTGCCTGCAACTGTGCGCCAACTTAGCCATTGCCTTTGAGCCGTTTACACCCTTCAGTGCCCAGAAACTGCGCGACATCCTGCGCGTGGGCATCAATGCCGGGACAGACCATCGCGTGGGCGAAGGCGCCCCTACCGTGAACTGGTACAAGGCCGATGAAGGCCTGGCTGTGCATACAGTACCGGCAGGAGCAGCGTCCTGCTCCGCTGATATTGTGCTGAACTGGGATATGCTGGGGGATGCAGAGCTGCTGCCGGCCGGCCATCAGCTGGGCGAGGCCGTGCTGCTGTTCCGCAAGATCGAGGATGCAGAGGTAGAGGCCCAGATTGCCAAGCTGGAGGCCATCAAGAAGGCACGCCAGGAGGCCGAGGCCGCCCGTGCTGCAGCAGAGGCCGCCAAGAAGGTGGAACCGCAGAAGCCGGAGGTTACCTTCGACCAGTTCGGCGCCATGGATATCCGCACGGCCACAGTGCTGGCGGCAGAACGGGTTCCCAAGACCGATAAACTCTTGAAACTCACTATCGACACGGGTATCGACCAGCGCACCATCGTGTCCGGCATTGCCGAATACTACAGCCCCGAAGACATGCTGGGCAAGCAGATCTGCATCCTGGCCAATCTGGCACCGCGCACCATCCGTGGCATCGAGTCCAAGGGCATGATCCTCATGGCCAAGCAGGGCGATGGCAAGATGCGCTTCATCACCCCGCAGGAAGTGGTCACCAACGGCGCTCAAATCGGATAAATTATGGAAACGCAAGAAGGTCACGGTCTTTCCTTCCTGGAAAGCATGAACCAGGACAAAATCCGGCACGACATGCTGGAAGCCGGCTCGCAGGAGCGGCTCTCCCCCACCCTGAACCCGCACCTGGACATTGCGCCGGAGGTATCGGCGGCCCTCGCGGCCGGGCGGCCTGTGGTGGCGCTGGAGTCCACCATCATCTCCCACGGCATGCCCTATCCGCAGAACGTGGAAACGGCGCTTAGGGTAGAGGCCGCCATCCGGGAATGCGGGGCGGTTCCGGCCACCATTGCCATTCTGGGCGGAAGGCTCAAGGCGGGTTTATCGGCCGATGAAATCGAGCACCTGGGCCATAGCGGCCGGGCGGTGGCCAAGGCTTCCCGCCGGGATCTGGCCCTGCTGGTGGCCCGCAAAGCCGATGGCGCCTGCACCGTCACCACCACCATGTTCATCGCACACATGGCCGGCATCAAGGTCTTCGCCACCGGCGGTATCGGCGGCGTGCACCGGGGTGCCACTGAAAGTTTTGATATATCGGCCGATCTGGAAGAACTCTCCCGCACGCCGATGATGGTCATCTGCGCCGGCCCCAAAGCCATTCTGGACCTGGGCCTCACGCTGGAATACCTGGAAACCAAGGGTGTTCCGGTAGTGGGTTACGGCTCCGACGAACTGCCGGCATTCTACACGCGCCGCAGCGGTTTTGCCGTAGACTACCGGGTGGACACCCCGGAAGAACTGGCAGCGGCTTTCCGCACCCAGTTGGAGCTGGGCCTGGGCGGCATGCTGGTCACCAATCCCATTCCGGAAATGTACGCCATGGACCCTGCGGTCATTGACAAGGCCATTGCACAGGCACTGGCCGAAGCATCGGCCCAAGGCATTCACGGAAAAGAGGTTACGCCTTTCCTGCTGGAGCGCATCTCCCAGCTCACCGGCGGCAACTCCCTCGCCTCCAACATCCAGTTGGTCCTGAACAACGCCCGCCTCGCCGCCCGCACCGCCGCCTGCCTGTAAGAAACCCCTGAACTTCCCCACAAGCCTCTGACCTCCTGGCAAGCCCCTGACCTCTTGCCTCCCTGGCCTCCTGGCAAGCCCCTAACCTCCTGGCCCCGCTTGGCATCCTGCCCCTCCCCCGGAGCTTGCGCCAGGCTTTAGCACAATCGATAAGCGTTTATAATCCAAATAGTTACAGCTAAGCGAGAATCCCGCACCCCTGAAAAACCGAGGGTGCGGGATTTCTTCATTTCGTAAACACCTGATTCACAACGAAATGTAATTTTATCGGTGCCCGACCCTCATAATAGTTTGTCCAGAACATCGGAGGACAGACCCAGCAATCGGCCAATCTGAGTTTTCGGCGTGGAATAACGCCGCGCCAGCGTACGGGCCAATACTAGCAACGTCTTATTGTCCAGCTGTTGCCATGAATACACATGGTACTCCTTCTGACATATGATCTGGATTCTTTCCAGCATTTCTCCATCTGTGTAGGTAATAGTCTCCGGTAGCCCGCGGGCTGTTTGAATGACAGACTCAATATCATAGGAGCGGATCCGGTCAAAGAAGCGGACACTGTCGGCCACACGTTTCTCCACTAGCGCATAATCTACAAAAAAACGATTCAGAATCCGGCCGTTTATATGTTCCCAATGGTCGGGAACCATGACATGGGATTGTAAAAGTGCCTTTTTCTCTTTCTGCAGTAATGTTCCAAAAGAGACACCATGCACGTAATCTCTCCAAGGGTTGAAATATACATCGGCTGAATTCCAGGCATAGGCATAAGGCGATGCCATCCGGGCTTTGTAGGGATTACGCAGAATGTAAGCTATTTCATTCAGAAACATCCGTTCATCAGTAACTGCAGACAAATCAAAGGATTCGTCCGACAACACGCCTGTAAGGTTGTAACGTTGCTTCAGCAGGATGCGCAGACGGCGCAACACCCATTGGTAAAAGCTAAGGCAATCTTGATACCGTCCCATTAAGAGAAGGTGTAAGTGATTGTTCATCAGAGTATAGCAAATAACTTTTACCGGATATTTCCGGGTGGCCAGAGCCAGGGTGTTTACTCCGTAGTCATAATCTTCCGGCGTGCGGAACAACAGCATTTTCTCCAGATGGTCCATGGTAAACTGATAGATCCCCGCTGTCCCTTCAAAAGGATCTTGAAACTGATAGGCTCGCATTGTTTTTTGTGGAATATACACAAAGACTCGCGTTCAGGCGATGAGGTGAAAAAAACAATTCTTGGGAATACTTGCTGACAACGTTATATGCTGGAGACTTGAAATTATTTTGTATATTCGTAAAAATTTTTAGTCATGAAAAAAGTTACGAACGCCTTAGCCAAGTCCACCTGGATTGCGTTGGTGGCCACCGCCCTGGTGATTTTCACGATGGCCTCCTGCTGTACCACCATCGACTCCGCATCAGTGGGTATCAAGTTCAAGAAATGGAGTTCCAATGCTGAACTTCGCGGCGGTGTGGAAGGCACCTGCCGGGGCTGGGTGTGGTACAATCCCATTACCGAAAGCATTTTCGAGTATCCCACCTTCATCCAGCGTGTTACTTATGAGCCTTTCACGGTAAACCCCAAGGATGCCGCCATCTTCTCCATGACCCCCACGCTGGCCTATCAGATCGATGAGTCCAAGGCCGTGGATATCTTCGTGAAGTACCGCAAACCGGTACGGGAACTGGAAATGGGATACATCAACACCTGTATCTTCGAGGCCTATCGTACCTGCGCCAACAACTACACTTCCGATGAACTCATGGCCAACCGTGCCAAGTTCGAGAACGAGGTCCGCGCCCGTCTGGACGAATCCATGAACCAGGAAGGCTTCATCGTACGGGAATTCACCACCAAGATTGACCCTCCGGCTTCCCTTACGGCCGCCATCAACGCCAAGAATGAGGCCGTCCAGAATGCCCTCAAGGCCGAAAACAAGGTGAAAGAGGCTGAGGCCGAAGCCAAGATTGCCATTGCCAAGGCCAAAGGTGAGGCAGAAGCCCAGAAGATCCAGGGTGACGGTGAGGCTTACTACAACCGCGTAGTGGCCGCTTCCTTGAACGCCCTGCTGGTTCAGCAGTACGCCATTGAAAAATGGAACGGTGAGCTTCCGCAGTACAACGGCTCCGGCGCCCTTCCCTTCATCAACCTGGGCAACACCAAGTAAGGTACTGGCTTTTCGATTTTTGTAATTCACTAACTAACAGATACTTACGAAATCACAAAATCCCGCACCCCCGAAAAAACAAGGGTGCGGGATTCTCATTTATCTGTAACTGTTTGGTTTATAATCGCTTATCGATTGCGCCAAAGCCTGGCGCAAGCTCTGGGCGCGGAGTGAGCGGCTGGGGGTCAGGCAGGAATCCAGCGGATGTCGGGGTCGCGGCGCCACCAGGTGAGCTGGCGCTTGGCGTAGTGGCGGGTATCGGCCTGGATGTGGCGGACGGCCTGGTCCAGGGTGCATCGGCCGTCGAAATATTCAAAGAGTTCCCGGTACCCCACGGTCTGCAGGGCGGGAAGGTCCCGGTACGGGAGCATGGCGCGGGCTTCGGCCTCCAATCCGTCCTCCATCATTTGCAACACGCGGGCATTGATGCGTTCATAAAGCTGCTCCCGGGGCCGTTCCAGGCCGATTTTCACAATCTCGAAGTCCCGTTCCTTGAAGCGGCGGGTCTTGAACGAGGAAAAAGGCTGACCGGTGTACATGCTCACCTCCAGAGCCCGGATTACGCGTTGACCGTTGCTCAGGTCCAGTTCTTCGTAGGACTGCGGGTCCAGGTCTTTCAGCTGCTGGGCCAGCACTTCCACGCCTTCGCTCCGGAGGCAGTCCATCAGGTGGCGGCGCAGCTGGAGGGGGACCTCCGGGAAGTCGTCCAGACCGTAGCAGAAGGCATCGATATACAGCATGGAACCGCCGCACATCACCAGGGTCTCGTGCCCTTCTGCAAAAAGCCGGTTTACCAGCTCCAGGGCCTCCACCTCATAAATACCGGCGGTATAGTTGCGGGTGATGGGAACGCAGCGGATAAAATGATGCGGCACCGCAGCCAACTGTTCTTCAGTAGGGACTGCCGTGCCGATTTTGAGTTCTTCAAAGATTTGCCGGGAATCGCAGGAAATGACCGGGGAGCCCACTTCCAGGGCGCGCCGGACGGCATAGCCGGATTTGCCGACCGCCGTGGGGCCCAGTATGATTTCCAGGCGGCGGCTCACTCGGATTCGTCGTAAATCTCTTTCCCGTCTTCGTCCTCCTCTTCTTCCTCTTCCTCGAAATCTTCATCGTCGAAGTCTTCGTCTTCTTCCTCACCGGGAAGATGGCGTTGTTTGTCCGGAAGGTCCTCGAAGGCTACATAGCCGTTCTCGAACTCGCTGGGATTGGGGCCCTTGGTTTCCGCCAGAACGGGGAAATCCGGGTTCACGCGGGCACCTTCGGCCTCCCCTTCCACGGTGATGTTCACGCTCTTGCGGTTGGTAACATCGTAGAAGTATACGAAGTCCGTGGCGCCGGCCTTGATGGCCTTTTCCAGGGAAGTCTGGTCCACGGTGCCCCAGCCCAGGTCGAACAGGCCGTAGCGGCCCACGACTGCGCCGGTAATGTCCAGCGCCTTGAACATGATGAGCTGGTCCTGGGGGAACTCCAGATCGGCGCGGATTTGCTTATGCAGGGTGTACAGCGTGGTGGCGCCGTGCACGTGATAGACTCTGAAAAAACCCTTGATCCCTGCAAGGGTGACTCTTAGCTTGAATACCATAATTCAAAGATAGTGCTTTTTTCCATTTCTGTTGCAAATTATTCCGCAAAAATTGCTACTTTCGTAACGATGGAAGCTTTTGACGCATACCGGTCCATAGCCGCCCCTTCGGAGGGCCTTTTCAAGGACAACGGCTCCCGTTTCATCGCCCTGGCCTACCCTGTAGAAACCGAAGAGGAGGTGAAGTCCATCGTGGCCGGTCTCAGGAAAGAGTATCACGATGCCCGGCACCACTGCTACGCTTATCGGCTGGGCTACAAAGGCGACGTGTTCCGCGCCAGCGACGACGGAGAACCCTCCGGCAGCGCCGGCCGCCCTATCCTGGGCCAGATCGATTCGGCCGGCCTCAGCGACATCCTGGTGGTGGTGGTGCGCTATTTCGGCGGCATCAAACTGGGCATCCCGGGTCTCATCCGTGCGTACAAAACTTCCACGGCCGATGCCCTGAGCCAGGCCACCGTCATCGAAAAGATTGCCGGACAGCATTTCCGCCTGCACTTCGACTATCTGTCCATGAACGCCGTGATGAAGGTGCTCAAGGACATGGACATCCCGCAGCGGGCGCAGACCTTCGGGGCCGATTGCTCCCTGGAGGTGCGGGTGCGCCTGTCGGCCCTGGAAGATTTCAAGAAAAGGATGGAAGGACACGCAAAACTGGAAGAAATATAGGTTTTGTCAATAAAAAACCGTAACTTGCAGAACTAAATTTAAAGCAAATTAACACTAATAACCATGTCCAAAAAAGTTCATGTATTCAACGCCGGCCCCTGCCTGTTGCCGCAGGTGGCCATCGACAACGCCATCGAGGCGCTCAAAGACTTCAGCGGAACCGGAGTCTCCCTCCTGTCCATCTCCCACCGTACCAAGGAATGGGATGCCGTCATGGACGAATGCCGCGCCCTCTGGAGAGAACTGCTGCACATTCCCGAAACCCACGAGGTCATTTTCCTGGGCGGCGGTGCCTCCCTGCAGTTCCTCTATGTGGCCATGAACTACCTGGAGAAGAAAGCCGCCTACCTGGACACCGGCGTCTGGGCCCACAAGGCCCTGGTAGAGGCCCAGGGCATCGGCGAGGCCTACGCCATCGCCTGCTCCAAGGACAAGAACTACAGCTATATCCCCAAGGGCTTTGATATTCCGGCCAATCTGGACTACCTCCACATCACCACCAACAACACCATCTACGGCACGGAAATCCACGAGGATATGGACTGCCCCTGTCCCCTCATCGCCGATATGTCCTCCGACATCATGTCCCGTCCGGTGGATGTGAGCAAGTACGACCTCATTTACGGCGGCGCCCAGAAGAATGTGGGCCCGGCCGGCGTCATCTTCGCCATCATCCGCAAGGAATCCCTGGGCCGCGTGACGCGTCACCTCCCCACCATGCTCAACTACCAGACCCACATTGACAAACTCTCCATGTTCAACACCCCGCCGGTGTTCAACATCTTCGTGATGAACGAAACCCTCAAATGGATCAAGAGCATGGGCGGCGTGGAAGCCATCCAGAAGATCAACCAGCAGAAGGCCGATCTTCTCTACGGCGAAATCGACCGCAACCCGCTGTTCGTGGGTACTGCCGCCAAGGAAGACCGTTCCCTCATGAATGTGTGCTTCGTGATGGCTCCCGGCTACGAAACCCTCCAGGACGAATTCTTCGCCTTCGCCAAGGCCCATGGCATGATCGGCATCAAGGGTCACCGCAGCGTGGGCGGTTTTCGTGCCTCCCTGTACAACGCCTGCACCGTGGAAGACGTCCAGGCCCTGGTAGACTGCATGCAAGAATTTGAAAAACTGAAGAAGTAATGAAAGTACTGCTCGCAACCCAGAAACCTTTCGCAGCCAAAGCTGTGGAGGGCATCGTTTCCATCCTCACCGAGGCCGGTCACGAGGTAGTAAAACTGGAAAAATACGCCGAACAGGCCGATCTTGTGAAGGCCGTGGCCGATGTAGAAGCCATGATCATCCGTTCCGACAAAGTGACGGAAGAAGTGATGGCCGCCGCTCCCAAGCTCAAGATCGTGGTACGTGCCGGTGCCGGTTTCGACAACGTGGACCTGGCCGCCGCCACCGCCAAGGGCATTGTGGTGATGAACACCCCCGGACAGAACTCCAATGCCGTGGCAGAACTGGCCCTTGGCCTGATGATCTTCATGGCCCGCACGCACTTCACCCCCGCCACCGGTTCCGAACTGCAGGGCAAACGCCTGGGCGTCCAGGCCTACGGCAATGTGGGCCGATTGGTAGGTCAGAAGGCCAAAGCCCTGGGCATGGAAATCTGCGCCCTGGATCCCTTCCTCACCGACGAACAGATCATCGCCGGCGGCGCCACGCCCGTCCACTCCGTGGAAGAGCTCTACGCCAGTTCCGACTATCTCTCCATCCACATCCCCGCCCTTCCTTCTACTATCGGCAGTATCGGCTACGACCTCATCACCAAGATGCCCAAGGGCGCCACGCTGGTGAACACCGCCCGCAAGGAAGTGATTGATGAAGAAGGCCTCCGCAAGGCCCTGGAAGAACGCGAAGACCTCAAATACGTAGCCGATGTAATGCCCGACAACTACGACAAACTCACCAAGAACTTCGGCTATCGCGTATTTGCCACGCCCAAGAAGATGGGTGCCCAGACCGCCGAAGCCAATGTGAACGCCGGCCTGGCCGCCGCCCGTCAGATCGTGGACTTCTTCGCCACCGGAAACCGTAAATTCCAAGTGAACAAATAGTATGGTAAGAGTAAAACCCTTTGCGGCCATCAGGCCCCCGAAAAATCTGGTAACGGAAGTGGCGGCTCCGCCATACGACGTACTGAACAGCGAGGAAGCGCTGGCCATGGCCGGTGAAAAGAGCCTCCTGCACATCACCAAGCCGGAAATCGACTTCACCCCCATTGCCGGTGAGCACGAACAGCGCACTTACGACAAAGCCGTGGAGAACTTCAAGGTCTGGAAACAGAAAGGCTGGCTGGTACAGGACGAAAAAGAGAAGTACTATGTGTATGCCCAGACCATGGGCAACCGCACCCAGTACGGCCTGGTCCTGTGCGCCCACACGGACGACTACGCCTCCGGCGTGATTAAGAAACACGAACTCACCCGTAAGGACAAGGAAGACGACCGCATGGTCCACGTCCGCATCCAGAACGCCAACATCGAACCCGTCTTCTTCGCTTTCAAGGACCACGCGGAACTGGGCGCCATCGTAGCCAAAGCCGCCGCCGGTGAGCCCGAGTACAAATTCGTGGACGAGAACAACTTCACCCACACCTTCTGGGTGATCGACGACGATGCCACCATCGCCCGCATTACGGAAATCTTCACCCAGGACATCGACGCCTTCTATGTGGCCGATGGGCACCACCGCACCGCCGCCGCAGCCCGCGTAGGCGCCGAAAAGAAGGCCCAGAACCCGAACCACACCGGCAATGAGGAGTACAATTACTTCATGGCCGTGTGCTTCCCGGAAAGCGAACTGGCCATCATCGACTACAACCGCGTGGTGAAAGACCTCAACGGCCTTACCACCAAGGAGTTCTTCAAAGCCCTGGAAGAAGACTTCGAAATTGAATGCAAGTGCGACTGCACCAAGGACGGCGGCAAATGCAACTGTGAGTATCCCTGCCACTGCCAGTGCAGCGAGATCTATCATCCCTGCGGCCTGCACAACTTCTCCATGTATATTGAAGGTGTATGGTACAGCCTCACCGCCAAACCCGGCCGTTACAACGACAACGACCCCATCGGCGTACTGGATGTAACCATCCTCTCCAACCTGGTACTGGACAAGATTCTGGGCATCAAGGATTTGCGCACCAGCAAGCGCATCGATTTCGTGGGCGGTATCCGCGGCCTGGGAGAACTCTCCCGCCGCGTAGACTCCGGCGAGATGAAAGTGGCCTTCGCCTTGTACCCGGTGTCCATGCAGCAGCTCATCAACATTGCCGATACCGGCAACATCATGCCCCCCAAGACCACCTGGTTCGAGCCCAAGCTCCGCAGCGGCCTGGCCATTCACAGTCTAGTTTAGCGTGAGATGTAACCCGCTAACTAATAAGTGTTTATAAAAAATCACCTCTGCAAATTACAGAGGTGATTTTTTATAATATGCAAATATTCAATTATTTACATCTCACGGCATTAATACCGGTTCAGCGGACGGCCGGCGGTGAGCATGTTCACCTTGCGGCGAACTTCGTCCAGCACCAGTTTGTGCGCAATACGCTGGGCCAGTTGCTTCTCATCGGGCTCCTTGGCCGTGAGGGCCTCGTAATTCTTATTGGCCGAATCCAGCACGGTATCGATCAGGTCCACGATTATGCGCATGTCCCGTTCCTCGAAGCCACGGGAGGTGATGGCCGGCGTACCTACGCGCAGACCGCTGGTGGCAAAGGCGCTGCGGCTGTCGAAGGGCACCATGTTCTTGTTTACGGTGATATCGGCCCTGCCCAGTTCTTTTTCGGCCAGGCGTCCGGTGAGATCCGGGAATTTGGTGCGGAGGTCGATGAGCATGAGATGGTTGTCCGTACCACCGGAGATAATCTTATAGCCGCGGTTGATGAATTCCTGGCACATGACGGCGGCGTTGGCCACCACCTGTTTCTGGTAGGCCACATATTCCGGCTGGGATGCCTCGAAGAAGGCTACGGCCTTGGCGGCAATCACATGCTCCAGCGGACCGCCCTGGATGCCCGGGAATACGGCCGAATTGAGGATGGCACTCATCTTCTTGATTTCGCCCTTAGGCGTGGTGAGGCCCCAGGGATTGTCGAAGTCCTTGCCCATGAGGATGATACCGCCGCGCGGTCCGCGCAGGGTCTTGTGGGTGGTGGAAGTCACGATATGGGCGTACTGCACGGGGTTCTTCAAAAGGCCCGCGGCAATGAGGCCGGCCGTATGGGCCATGTCGATCCACAGGATGGCACCCACTTTATCGGCGATAGCGCGCATGCGCTCATAGTCCCATTCGCGGGAATAGGCCGATGCACCGCCGATAATGAGCTTAGGCTTGCATTCCAAGGCCTTGCGCTCCATTTCGTCGTAGTCTACGCGGCCGGTTTCCGGGTTCAGGCCATAGGCTACCGGATTGTAGAGGATACCGGATGCGTTCACGGGAGAGCCGTGGGTAAGATGACCGCCCATGGACAGGTCCAGACCCATGAAGGTGTCGCCGGGCTTGAGGATGGCCATGGTCACGGCCATGTTGGCCTGGGCACCGGAATGCGGCTGCACATTGGCGTATTCGGCGTTGTACAGCGCACAGAGGCGGTCGATGGCCAGCTGTTCAATCTGGTCCACTACCTCGCAGCCGCCGTAATAACGCTTGCCGGGATAGCCTTCCGCGTATTTATTGGTGCAGATGGAGCCCATGGCTTCCAGCACCTGGTTGGACACATAGTTCTCAGAGGCAATTAGTTCCAGTCCGGAGCTCTGGCGCTCGGATTCCTTTTTGATCAAATCAAAGATTTGCAGGTCTTTTTTCATGGATATATGATTAAGTAAGC
>CAMYWP010000015.1 GCA_947302825.1 uncultured Bacteroidales bacterium | reverse complement strand
CCACAGTGGCTTGGAACCTGGGCCAGTTCACCATCTCCCTGGAGTACAATCTCACCACCGCCCAATTCGGCGAGGGAGACCGCAATGCACGCGGCCTCTATACCAGCACCCACTGGGTGATGAACCACCGGTTCATCTGTATGACCAAGTTTAATTTCTAGTTCACCCGGATGCGTCGGCCCACCCGCAGAACGGTTTTTTCCGTAAGGCCGGGATTGAGCTGGCAGATACGCCGGACCGTGGTGTGATACTTCTTGGCAATGCCGGAAAGCGTATCCCCACTGCGAATAGTGTGATACTTCTGAGCGGCTGCTTCTGCCTTGGCACGAGCAGCCGCTTCTTCTTTGGCTTTTTGCTCGGCTATCAGGCGGTCTTCTTCGTCCGTGCGGAAGATTTCGTCTTCGTCGTCAACATCCTGCACATAGCGCTGGTTGGGGTTGAAATACCAGCTGCGCACCTTCAGGAGGCGGTGCCGGAGGGTTCCCTTTTCAAAATCGATGATCCAGGAAGGGTCAAATGCGGCGCCGTGGTAACGGGTTTCAAAATGCAGGTGCGGGCCTGTAGAACGGCCGGTGGAGCCACCCAGTCCGATGATGTCGCCGGCGCTCACCCAGTCGCCGGAGTCCACCTTCCTTTCGGCCAGATGGGCATAAAAGGTTTCCAGTCCGTTGGCGTGGCGGATCACCACCAGGTTGCCGTATCCGCGCACATAGTCGGAAATGCGTACCTTGCCGTCGAAGGCGGCTGGTACCGGCGTTCCCTTGGGGTAGGGCAGGTCAATACCTTGGTGACGGCGTCCGTGCCGGTAACCGAACTTGGAGCGGGGCGTCACCTGGTTGGGACAGCAATAGGAGTCCAGCGTGTCCACAATCCAGATGGAGAACTGGTCGGGCAGGGAACTGGGCGATTCCTTATAGGGATTCACATTGCGGGTATCCCAAAATTGGGTGAAGACGGTGGTATCGGCTACGGCCGAGGGATCCTTCACAAAGCGGTAGGTGCCGTTGTCGTACAGGACCACCTTCACGGCGGGGTTGCCGGTGTCCAGGGTATCGGCGTAATCTGAACTGCGTACTGTGGTGGAAGACACCTGTTCCCGTCCGAAAACGTGCCGCAGGGAATCCACGGCTGTAGTATCCGCCTTTTCCTGTGCCGACATCGACACGGGAAGAAGGAGGGAGAGTAATAAAAACAGGGATTTCTTCATTCGTTATCGTTTGCCGCCAAACTGATTCACCAGGATGGCATCCGTCTGGGCAATCTTTTCTTTAAGCAACTGGGCCGATGTAGCTTCGCAGAGGAAACGCAGGTAAGGCTCGGTGTTGGAAGGGCGGATGTTGAACCACCAGTTGGGGAATTCCACGCGATAGCCGTCGAAGTCCATGAAGGCGGTGGCTTTCTCCTGGGCCATGAAATAGTCTTTCACGGCGTCCATGGCGCCCTTCTTGTCCTCTATCCGGTAATTGATTTCGCCGGAATTCTGGTAGCGGACAATGGCTGCAATGGCCTGGGAGAGGGTTTTTCCTTCCGCCTTGAGCTGGGACACGATGTTCAGCAGGATGATGGAGGCCAGCAGGCCGCTGTCGCTGTAGAAGAAGTCGCGGAAATAATAGTGACCGGCCAGTTCGCCGCCCCATACGCCGTCGATTTCGCGGAGTTTCTTGGCGGCAAAGGCGCGGCCCACCTTCCAGGTGCGCATCTCGCAGCCCATGGGGGCCAGGTATTCGCCCACGGCCTTGGAGGAACGGATATCCTGCAGTACCAGGCCCTTAAGGCCCCGTTCGCCCACGAAATAGCGGCCCATGAGGGCAATCATGAGGTCCGGGCTGATGAAGTGGCCTTGCTCGTCCACGAACATCACGCGGTCGGCGTCGCCGTCGTAGATGACGCCGGCATCGGCCTTTACCTCACGCACTTTGTCTTCCAGCGGGAAGCAGTTTTTCTCGATGAGGGGGTTGGGTTCATGGTTGGGGAAACGGCCGTCCAGGGTGTCGAAGAGGTAATGGATGTTGCTGCCGGTGCCGAAGATTTCCTTGGCGAAGAGGTTGGCCATGCCGTTGGACAGGTCCATGGCGATGGTGAGGCCGCTGTAGTCCTTCACGAACTTGCGCATGAATGCCAGGTAATCGGCCATGATCTCTTTCTGGAATACCTGACCGCGCTTGGCGGCTATGGGTGTGGGTTTGCCTTCGTCGATCCAGGCCTTAATCTGGCCCAGCCCGGCGTCGTAGCCCACGGCCTGGGCATCCGTAGTGGACACCTTCATGCCGTTGTATTCGGCCGGATTGTGGCTGGCGGTAATCTGCACGGAAGCGTCGAAGCCGTAGTTGGCCGTGCCGAAATACACCATGGGCGTGGAACTGAGGCCGATATCGTACACATCGGCGCCGGCATCGTTGATGCCTTTGATCACGGCGTCGTGGATTTCGTCGGAGGAGACGCGGCAGTCGCGGCCCACAAGCACTTTGTCGGCTTTCAGGAGTTCGGGAATGAAATAGCCCACTTTATAGGCGATGTCCAGGTCCCAGTCTTTGCCCCAGATACCGCGGATGTCGTATGCGTGAAATGCGCCCATAGGTTATTCGGTTTTAGAAGTTTATCTACAAAGTTAACAATTATTTCAGTTTGGAGTTGTAGTGCGGATGCACTTTCCCTTTCACGATGTTCTGCAGCTTGCTGGAAATCATTTTTTTGCGGATGGGGGCGGCGTGGTCTGTGAAAAGGTCGCCGTCCAGGTGGGAGAGTTCGTGCTGGATCATGCGGCAGGCAAAATTGTCGAACTCTTCGGTGACTTCCTGCAGGTCCTCGTTATAGTAGCGCACGGTCATTTTTTTTGGACGGAGCACATCGCAGTAGATGCCGGGAATGCTCAGGCAGCCTTCCGAATAAGTGACTTTTTCCTCACTCACGGAGAGGATTTCCGGATTGATGAGGGTGCGGCGGAAACCTTTCAGGTAATCGTAGGTGTCGGACAGGACGTCGCCGTCCACGATGACCACCCGCAGGCTCACGCCGATCTGGGGCGCGGCCAGGCCGCAGCCATCGGCCACCACCAGGGTGTCTTTCAGGTCTTGGACCAAGGCGGAAAGACCTGCTTTGTCGTTCAAATCGGCCGGAGCGGCCGTCTGGCGCAGCACCGGTGCGCCGTAGAGGTAGATGGGACGTATCATTTTCTTCTTTTTGTCTTGTTGCGGGACATGCTGTCGGGGACCAGGGCGGGATCGAAGGATGCGCTGCTGCCGGACGTGCGGTCCAGATAACTCTGCAGGATGATGGCGGCCGATATCTTGTCCACCGAACGCTTGTCCTTGCGTTGGGAGGCCTTCATGCCGCCGTCAATCATCACCTGATGGGCCAGCACGGAGGTGAAGCGTTCGTCTTCCAGGGTCACCGGCACCTCCGGAAAGGCCTTGGCCAGGATTTTCAGGAACTGGTCTACATCGGCCTGAGCTTCGGAAGGCTTCCCGTCCATGTTCACCGGATACCCCACTACAAAGCGGATGATTCTCTCGCCGATGGCGTATTTTTTGAGATAATCTATTAACTTTGTAGAATCGATTGTATCCAGGGCAGAGGCAAAGATGCCCAAGGGGTCGCTCACCGCAAGGCCGGTTCTGCGGCGTCCGTAATCTATGCCAACAATTCTGTCCATACAATCTGCAAATATACGAATATTTATGGACAAAGCCGATAATAAAACCCGCAACTACCGTCTAACGCTGCTGGACACCAATTCGCATGAGCGGAAGTGGAGCCTGCGCTTCACCCGGACACAGATGACGGTGGGTATTATCTCTGCCGTGGTGGTGGTTGTCGTCGGTTTCTTCTGCCTTGTCGCCTATACCCCCATCCGCACTTTCATTCCCGGCTATCCGGATGCCAATTCCCGCCGGCAGGCCGTGCAGAATGCCTTGCGCATCGATTCGCTCCAAACCCGCATCCTGCAGTGGGAGCTGTACACGGAGAACCTGCGCCGCGTGGTGGCCGGAGAAGATCCCCTTCGCCTGGACACCCTCATCCTGGGCAGCCAGGCCGGTTCCCGTTCCGTTTCGGATGCTCGCTACCTGGCCATCCGGGACTCCCTTCTGAGGGCCGATGTCCAGCAGGAAGAACAGTTTGACGTATCGTCCCAAACGCGCCAGAACCTGCCCATCGAAGCCCTGTCTTTCTATTCGCCGGTGAGGGGCGTGGTGTCCCGGGGGTTCGACCGGGTACTGCATCCCTGGGTGGATGTGACGGCGCCCGCCGGCAGCATGGTTATGTCCGTCCTGGACGGGACGGTTGTATTCACGGACTGGGCTCAGGAGAGCGGTTATACCCTGGTAATCCAGCACGCCAACGACCTCATTTCCATTTACAAGAACAACCAGAAGCTGTTGCACAAGTCGGGGGATGCGGTGAAAGCCGGTACTCCGGTGGGCATGCTGGCTTCGTCCAATTCGCTCACCAAAGGCGATCATCTGCATTTCGAGCTCTGGTATAAGGGGGCGGCGGTGGATCCTGCCTTGTATATCAAATTTTAGCACCGCATGACCAAGACCATTGCCATATTGGGATCCACGGGGTCCATCGGCACGCAGACACTGGATGTGGTCCGGCAGTATCCGGACCGTTTTTCCGTGTTCATGATTTCCGCCAACAACAGCGCGGAACTGCTGGTGGAACAGGCGCGCCGCTTTCATGTGCCGCATGTGGTCATCTGCAATCCCGATAAGTACCAGGCCGTGAAGGATGCCCTTCCCGGCGTGCAGGTGCATTGTGGCATCGACGCCGCCTGCGCCCTGGTACAGGCACCGGAAGTAGATGTGGTGGTGGCGGCCATGGTGGGTTTCAGCGGTCTCAAGCCCACGCTGGCCGCTGTCCGCTCCGGCAAAACCATCGCCCTGGCCAATAAGGAAACCCTGGTGGCGGCCGGTCCGCTGGTGATGGGGGAGGTGGAGCGCTGCGGTGCCTGCCTCTATCCCGTGGATTCGGAGCATTCGGCCATCTTCCAATGTCTGCTGGGCGCCCAGGGGAATCCCGTGGAGCGCATCCATCTCACGGCCTCCGGCGGTCCTTTCCGCGGCTGGCCAAGGGAACAGATCGCCCGGGCCCGGAAGGACCAGGCGCTCCGTCATCCCAACTGGTCCATGGGCGCGAAGATCACCATCGACTCGGCCACCCTCATGAACAAGGGCTTCGAGGTCATTGAAGCCAAGTGGCTTTTTGACGTACCGGCGGAACGTATCCATGTGGTGGTCCATCCGGAGTCGGTGATTCACTCCATGGTGGAGTTCGCCGATGGAGCCGTCATCGCCCAGCTGGGTCCGCCGGACATGCGGCTGCCCATCGCGCTGGCGCTGGCTTTCCCGCAGCGTCTTTCGTTGGAAGGAAAACGATTGGATTTCAATACCTTAAAATGCTTGTCTTTTGAAGAGCCGGATCGCGAGAAATTCCCTTGTCTCCAGCTGGCCTTCGATGCCATCGGCCGGGGCGGCAATATCCCCTGTGCCATGAATGCCGCCAATGAGGCCGCGGTTGCTGCCTATCTGCAAGACCGGATTACCTTCTATGAAATACCGGCCGCCATTGCGTATGCCATGGATGGTGTGGATTTTGTAGGGAATCCCTCGTTGGACGATATCTATGCCACCCATGAGGCGGCCTATCGTCTGGCAGAGCAGCATTTCCAGAGTCTATGAATCCGGTCCTGATGAAAGTTCTCCAGGTTATCCTGGCCCTTTCCGTCCTCATCATCATCCATGAGGCGGGGCATTTCTTTTGGGCCCGTATCTTCCGCATCCGCGTAGACAAATTCTTCCTTTTCTTCGACGCCTGGGGCGTGAAACTGTTCTCCACGCGCATGCCCTGGTTCCAGAAACTGTTCCCGGCATCGGCTCAATGGGAAACCGAATACGGCATTGGCTGGCTGCCCCTGGGCGGCTATTGCAAGATTGCCGGCATGATAGACGAATCCATGGACACGGAGTCCTTAAAACAGGCTCCGCAGCCCTGGGAATTCCGTTCCAAGCCGGCCTGGCAGCGCCTGCTGGTGATGGTGGGCGGCGTGCTCAACAATTTCCTGCTGGCCATTGCGCTCTTTATCGCCATCCTGGCCATCTGGGGCGACAATTACATGCCCAACAACAGCCCGGTGTATGTGAATGAACTGGGGGAGGAGCTGGGCTTCCGCACCGGCGACCGCATCCTCCTGTACGACGACTACGCCCCGGAAGATTTCTTAAATCTACAGGCCGATTTAGCCCGCCGCCGGGTAGAAAAGGTTACCGTCCTTCGCGGGGCCGATACCCTGACACTCTACATGGACCAGTCGCTCATGGGGGCGGTAGTGAATACGCCCGGGATGCTGGATATTGCCCTGCCGTTTGTGGTGGACAGCATTGCCCCCACTTCGCCCAACCGGTTTTCGGCCTTGCAGAAAGGGGACCGGATAGTGGGCGTGGACGGTCAGGAAACGCCCTATCTGCAAGACGCCCAGAAAGTGCTCCGTTCCCATCCCGGGGAACAGTTGGATGTAAATGTCCTGCGGGGGGCCGATACCCTTTCCCTTCCCGTGCAGGTGGACAGCCTGGGCATGCTGGGCATCTTTTTCCGGAATCCTTCGCTGCAGCACCGGGATTATTCCCTGCTGGCCGCCATTCCGGCCGGTTGTTCCCTGGCCTGGCATTCCGTCACATCCTATCTCCAGGACCTCCGGCTGGTGGCTACGCCTTCCACGGGCGCCTATAAGTCGGTGGGCAGTTTCATCGCCATCGGCCAGGTATTTCCATCGGCCTGGAACTGGCATCAGTTCCTCTATATTCTGGCCATGCTCTCCATCATGCTGGGCGTGATGAACCTCCTGCCCATCCCTGCGCTGGACGGCGGGCACATCATGTTCTGCCTGTATGAGATGATTACCGGCCGCAAACCCAGCGACCGCTTCCTGACCATCGCGCAGCTCATCGGCATGGCACTGCTTTTCCTGCTCATGTTCCTGGCTTTCGGCAACGATATTTCACGACTAATACATTGATCATATGAGACTCCATCCTGTAAAAATCCTGGCCGTCCTTACCTGCATCCTGGCACTGTGGGGCTGTAAGAATGGCAATAAGAAGGCCCTGCTGCCCAATGTGAGCGGAAAGGCCGGCGAAGTGCTGGTAGCCATCGAGCGGGAGCAGTGGGAAGACAACCTGGGCGTGGCCATCCGCGAGGCCCTGGCTTCCGATACCCCGTACCTGGCACAGCGGGAGCCCCTTTTCGCACTGTCCAACGTGCCTCCGGGCAGTTTCAACAACATGTTCAAGATGCACCGTAATCTGCTGCTGGTGAACATCGATCCGCAGAATGTGAGCAATGGCGTGGTGTATAAGAACAACGTCTGGGCCCAGCCGCAGGCCGTGGTACAGATCAATGCGGCCGATCAGGAACAGGCGTTGGATCTGTTCCGCGAAGCCGCGCCTGTTGTAGCCGAATTCTTCGAACAGTCGGAGCGCGACCGGATCATCGCCAACGCCAAACTGTACGAGGAACGCTCCCTGCAGGCCCCCGTGCAAAAGGTGACGGGAGGTATCATCCATTGCCCTTCGGGCTACCGCTGCCGCAAATTCACCGACGATTTTGTCTGGATCGCCGATGAAAAACAGTATATCCAGCAGTATGTTCTGGCCTACAAATACCCCGTAAGCGGGCAGGACGATTTCACCATGGAGAACATTATCCAGGCTCGCAACCGCATCCTGAAGGCCAATGTGCCGGGTATGTTCGAGGGCTCGTACATGACTACGTCGTCGGCCCAGGTACCCACCACCCGCTCCTTGCGTTACAAAGGCCGCGATTTCATGGAGACCCGCGGATTCTGGGAAGTGCAGGGCGATTTCATGGGCGGTCCCTTCGTGTCCCACTCCTTCTATAGCAAGGACGGAAAGGATATCATTGTGTTGGAAGCGTTCGTGTTTGCTCCCCGCTACGACAAACGCCAGTATCTGCGGCAGGTGGAATCCCTGTTGTATTCGTTTGAATGGAAGGATAGTTCCCAGTAGTCGTTTATGAGAAAGAACATTTTTTTCCTGCTGCTGGCGTTGCTGTTAGCGGCCGGTTGTACGCAGGAGTTGGAGAACCGTCTGGACCAGGTGGAATCCCGCGTGAACGATCTGGAGACGCGGCTGAAGCAGTTGAACGATCAGGTTTCTACCATTCAGGCCCTTCTGAGCGGAGTGTATTTTGTCCGGGATGTCCAGACACTTTCCGATGGCTCCGGTTATAAACTGATCCTGGAGAACGGGTCGGGCCAGCGGATGGAAAAGACCATCCTGCACGGCAAGGACGGCGTTACCCCGGAACTGGGTATCCGGCAGTACACCGACGGGAATTATTACTGGACGCTGAACGGGGAGTGGCTGCTCTCCGGCGGACAGAAAGTACGGGCCAACGGCGAGGATGCCCCGGCCGCCGAGTTCAAGGTGGAGGACGGCAAATGGTATATGAAAGTGGGGGAGGGCGCCTGGACCTATGTGGGGGACGCCGTTACGGAAGTACAAGGACCCATTATCGCGGTGGATGCCACTTCCCGGGCCGATGCGGTGCTGTTCACGCTTTCGGACGGAACCGTCCTGGAAATACCCAGGGTGGGCGCTGTGAAGCTGCAGATTCTGTTGGACGAAAATGCTTTCCTGAGCATGAAGGGTGGGGAGACCCGGACCACGTCCTATGAGGTGAAGGCCCCTGCCGGCGTTTCCTTCTTGCTGGATTCCTATGAACCGCAGGGGTGGAAAGTGAGCTTTTCCGCACCCGAGGGAAAGACGGGAGAACTGAGCATCTCGCTTCCGGCCGATGCCCTGGGCGGCAAGGTGATGCTGGTGGCTAATGGCAGTGACGGCAGCTGTTTTGTCCGCGTGCTGCACGTGGGAGATTCCGACGATTACATCGAAACAACCACTATGGTGGATGCGGCCGCCGGCACGCTGGATTTGCCTTCCGGCGCTTCGTCCGTCTCCATCCCCCCTTCGGCTACCTGGCTCCAGCTAAGCGGGAACCGTCTGGTTTTCTCGGAGAACGATTCGTATGACGCCCGGTCGGACGTCATTACCTTTAAAGTGGGGGAGCAGGCTTATTCCCTGAAGCTGGTACAGGCCCAGAGGGATGCCATTGTCCTGACAGAAAGCAGTCTGACGCTGAATCCGGAAGGGGAGGAGCTGCCGTTCGTGCTCCTGGCCAATGTGGACGTGGAGGCTTCCAGCAATGTGGATTGGATGCAGGTTGCGCCTGTGACCAAAGGCCTGGAGGACAAGCCGTTTGTCATCACCGTGCAGGCCAATGACAGCGGGCAGACCCGAGAAGGCATCCTGACCTTTTCCAGCGGGGACCTGTCGCAGACAGTAACCGTTTCGCAGGAGCCCGACTGGGACAATCCGCTCCTGAAACAGAAGATTCCCGGGGCCTATCTGGGGATTGTCGAGCATGTTTATTCGGCCGGTTCCGACCAGTACCTCCGCAGTTACGACGGCGCATCCCTCACGTTCGTTATCCTGAACAGGAAACAGCGGGAACAAATCCGTCTGAGCGGCTATTCCACCGCCCTGCACAAAGGGGACCCGGTAACCCTTTCCGTGGACTGGAGAAAAGGCTGGAATACGGTCCTGTCCCAGGATTTTTCCTGTACTGTCCTCCGCGAGGCGGACGGGATGGTATGGATCGGGGATGAATATGGGCTGGGGGTTATCATCAAAAAGTAACGGCCATGCGAAAGATTACCCTTATTTGCATTTTACTCCTGTCTGCCTGGTACATGCAGGGCAAGCCGGCCAATCCCGCCTGGTTCCGCTATGTCCAGCCGGACGGGACAGTTCTTCGGCTGCAGCGTCATGGGGATGAATGGGGGCACTGGACCGTCAACGACAAAGGACAGGTGATGCGCCAGGAGGCCGATGGCTATTACCGGGTGGTGGATGGGATGACTCCGTCAACGGCTTCCCGGCTGGCCCGCATCCGGCGCAGCGCCAAGCAGCAGATGGCGGAAGCGGCTGGCCGGTCCCGTGTGCCTATTGCACTGGGACAGAAGCATTTCCTGCTGGTACTGGTGGAATTCAGCGACGTGTCCTTTACCATAGAAGCGCCGCAGAAGGCCATCGGGGACATGCTCAACCAGAGCGGTTATTCCCAGAATGGTGCCATCGGCAGTGCGCGGGACTATTATTTTGAGAACTCCCACGGACGCTTCGAGCCTGTTTTTGACGTGTTCGGCCCCGTCAAGCTGGACAAAGAAGCCGCCTATTACGGCAAGAACGACAAAGATGGATACGACCTGCACCCGGAAGAAGCCGTGCGGGATGCCTGCGTCCTGCTGGACGAGGAAATCAATTTTGCCGATTATGACCTGGACGGCGATTCGGATGTGGATCTGGTATATATGGTCTATGCCGGAAAAGGAGAGGCGGACGGCGGAGGCGAGGACACCATCTGGCCGCACCAATGGTATCTGTACGATGGCGCCGGCATCAAACTGACACTGGACGGGAAACGGGTGAACCGGTATGCCTGTGGCTCCGAGCTTAATGGAAGCGGGAAGCAGGACGGAATCGGCACCATCTGCCATGAGTTCGCCCATGCCATCGGCCTGCCGGATTTTTATGATACCGACTATGACACCAACGGACATCCCCGTACCCTGGAATCCTATTCCCTGATGGCCAGCGGGTCCTATAACGGCAATGGATGGATTCCGCCCTATTTCAACATGGAAGAGCGGATTATGCTGGGCTGGCTGGGCCTGGAGAGCCTTCCCGAGTTTCCGGAAAGCGGGAACTATGTCCTCACGTCAGTCCAGGATGAAGTGGCCTACAAGACGCCTACGGACATGCCGGGAGAGTATTTTGTGTATGAATGCCGGGTTAAGAAAGACTGGGACGGCTACATTCCCGCCGCCGGACTGGTGGTGTATCATGTGGACAAGTCGGAACGAAAGGTCTTCATTTTTACCGATGGAGGATACAGCGGCGTCCCGGCTGCTGAACTGTGGAGCCAATGGGATGTCACCAATTCCATCAATGAGAACGGCTCCCATCCCTGTTTCTACGTAGTCGCGGCCGCCGCTCCTACGGATGTTAAGTATGGTATGGTATACGAGGAGGGCTACGGCTATTATTTCAGTTCCAAATACGGCCCCGACCTGCCGTTCCCGGGCAGCAAGAAGGTGACCACCTTCACACCCAAAAGCTGGGACGGCGTCTGGTCGGATTACAAGCTTACGCAGATTGCGTATGCCGATGAAAAGGTGAGTTTCCGGCTCATCGGCCCGGATGCCAACATCCTGGATTATCCGGTCATCGCCAATCCCGGAGACGGGGTGTATGCCGCGGGCAGTACGTTCACTTTTGCGCTGGACCTGCCGGAGGGCTTTGTGGCGGACAGCGTGAAATGGCAGTATGACGGAAAGGCCATGAGCGCCCTTACCGTGAAACTGTCGGTCGGCGCCCATACCATCACGGCCCAAGTGGCGGTTCCGGACGGGAAAGAGATGCTTCTGACGCTGGAAATTGACGTGAAATAAAAAATTTCAGTTTTATTTTGTAAGGAAAAATTTTTTTCTTACCTTTGCAGTCCCAAGTTTGGTGGGTTCGTATAACGGTTAGTACTCGGGATTTTCATTCCCGCAATAGGAGTTCGATTCTCCTACCCACTACCAAAAAATAAAAAAAATAGTATAATGGCAAACACGAAATCCGCTCAAAGGGCTTCCCGCCAGAACGAGAGGCACCGCTTGCATAACAAGTATTATGCAAAGACTGCGAGGAACGCGATCCGCGACCTCCGTAACACCACTGACAAGAAGACCGCTGAGGAGAACGCTCCCAAGGTCTATGCGATGATCGACAAACTTGCAAAGATCGGAGTCATTCACGCCAACAAGGCGGCGAACCTCAAGAGCGGTCTTGCAGTGTACATCAACAAGCTCAGCTAAGAGCTCTCGGGATGTAGCGCAGTTGGTAGCGCACTACGTTCGGGACGTAGGGGTCGCTCGTTCGAGTCGAGTCATCCCGACAAAAGCAGGGTTCGCCCTGCTTTTTTTTGTTTCTGAAAAAATGCGTATCTTCACGGTATGAAAAAGATACTGCTTCTCCTTATTGCGCTCACTTGGGCGTTTTCCGGTTTTGCGCAGACTGCCGGCGACGAAGGGATGCTCCGGCAATGGATCCAGACCATAGCGTCGGACGAATTCGGCGGCCGTAAACCCATGACCCCGTATGAAGACCTCACTGTGAATTATTTGGCGGGGCAGCTGGAGGAAATGGGCCTGGAGCCCGCTTTCAATGGCAGCTGGTTCCAACCCTTCCAGATTGTTTCCGTCACGGCCAAGCCGGAAGGCGGAAAGCTAATCGTCAAAGGAAAGAAGAAGGCGCAGCTGAACTATCCCGAAGACCTGATTATATGGACTTCCCGGGCCACCGATAAAGTGGAACTTTCCAAGGCCGAATACGTTTTCTGCGGTTTCGGCATCCATGCGCCGGAGTTCGGCTGGGACGACTATGCCGATATTGACGTGAAAGGGAAGATAGTGATTGCCATGGTGAACGACCCCGGCTATTATGATAATTCTCTGTTTCAGGGTCGGAACATGACTTATTATGGCCGATGGCTGTATAAGTTCGAGGAAGCCATCCGTCAGGGCGCGGCCGGTTGTCTGGTGCTGCATAACACCGAGGCCGCCAGTTATGGCTGGCATGTGTGCGTGAACGGTCATCTGGAGGACAATCTGGCCTTGTACAATCCCGAAACAGCGAATGCCGATGAACTGGCCGTGAAAGGTTGGCTGCACGAAGAGGGCGCCCGGAAGCTCTTTAATGCCGCCGGAATGGACCTGGACCAAGCCCTGGCCGCCGCCAAAAAGCCCGGTTTCAAGTCCTTCTCCCTCAAGGTGAAAGGGGATATCAAAATGGCGGTTTCCTACGATATTCAGGAAACCCGTAACGTGGGGGCCATCCTCCCCGGTACCCAGGAAGGCAGCGGCACCGTGGTGGTATGCGCCCATTGGGACCACCTGGGCATCGGCAAGCCGGACGAGACAGGGGACTGCATCTACAACGGTGCGGCCGATAACGCTTCCGGCATGGCCGGCGCCCTGCTCACTGCCAAGCGGTTCTCTACCCTGAAAGACCGGCCCCGCCGCGATATCCTCTTCTTTTTCCCATCTTCGGAAGAAAGCGGCCTCTTTGGATCGGCCTACTATTGCGAACATCCGGCGGTGCCCATGGAAGAAACGGCGGCTTGCCTGAATTATGAGAGTATCGGCCCGGCTCCACTCACGCAGGACGTGGTGATTCTGGGCGGAGGAAACTGCGTTCTGGACAGCTATTATGTGGCCGCTGCTGCCGCGCAGGGGCGTTATATCTTCTTCGACGATGATAATTCCGACGGCTGGTTCTATCGATCCGACCACTATAACTTTGTAAAAAAAGGCGTGCCCGCCGTGGTAATGGAGAACGGACTTCAACTGGCCGATTCCAGCAAGCCCAACAAATATCCCATGCCCGTCTGGTACCACAAACCCTCCGACGAGTACCACGACGACTGGGACCTCACCGGCACCCTGGCCAATGTAAACCTGGTTTACAGCATAGCCCTCTCCCTGGCCAACGCCGATTACTTATCCTGGATAAAACGATAATTTAGGTAATAATATGAGCAAAATCGTAGTTGCAGGTAGTTCCAACATAGACATGACGGCCTATGTCAAATCCCTGCCCAGGCCGGGGGAGACCATCGGCGACGGTCGTTTCCTGCAGGCCAACGGCGGCAAGGGAGCCAATCAGGCCGTATCGGCCGCCCGGCTGGGCGGGGACGTAGCGTTCCTTACCTGTGTGGGTGACGACATGCAAGGCCGGATGCTCCGGGAAGTGTTTGCTTCTGACGGCATCCATACGGAGTACATGAAATACAGCGCCACTTTCCCCACAGGTACGGCACTCATCTTTGTGGCCGATGACGGCGAAAACTGCATCGCGGTTGCGCCGGGAGCCAATCGGGAACTGCTTCCGGCCGATATCGACGCGGCCGATGGCGCCTTCGCCGATGCCTCCTGGCTGCTGATGCAGTTGGAGATTCCCCTCCAGACGGTGTATCATGCCGTGGATGTCGCTTATGAAAAAGGCATCAAGGTGGTGCTGAACCCCGCCCCCATTTCGGATGTCATCCCCAGCGAGGTGCTGCGCAAGCTCTGGCTCATAACGCCCAACGAGACAGAGGCCGAAAAACTCACCGGCATCAAAATCGGCTCGGTCAACGATGCTTTCAAGGCTTCGGAGTTCCTGCTTTCCCAGGGCGTGCAGAACGTGATTGTGACCTTGGGCAGTGCCGGTTCGGTCATTTGCAATGCTTCTATGAAGGAATTCGTCCCTGCCCGCCAGGTGGTGGCGGTGGATACCGTAGGCGCCGGCGACGTTTATAACGGAGCGCTGGTAACAGCGCTTTCGGAAGGGAAGTCCCTGCCGGAGGCCGCCCGCTTCGCCACGTTGGCTTCATCCATCGCCGTTACCCGTCCGGGCGCCCAGACCGGCGTTCCCCATCGGCCCGAAGTAGACGCTCTTTTGAATCAGTAACAACCTAATTAATAGCACGCCATGTTTATCGTTAACAGTTACACGTTAGCAGTCATCCTCTGCTTTGTCACCATGCTCTGCTGGGGCTCCTGGGGCAATACCCAGAAGCTGGCCGCCAAAAGCTGGCGCTATGAATTGTTCTATTGGGACTATGTGATCGGCATGGTCCTCTTTGCCCTGATCCTGGCCTTCACGGCGGGCAGCATCGGCTCCCAGGGTCGTCCTTTCCTGGCCGATTTAGCACAGGCTTCCACCTCCAGCATCCTCTGGATCCTGCTGGGCGGCGTCATTTTCAACGCTTCCAATATCCTGCTGTCGGCCTCCACTTCCATCGCCGGCCTTTCCGTGGCCTTCCCGCTGGGCGTAGGCCTTGCCCTGGTGTTGGGTGTAGTGAACAATTACCGTGTGGCGGTGCAGCAGGGAGCCAAAACCGGCAATCTGGTGCTGCTGGCCATCGGCGTGGCGCTGGTTGTATGCGCCATCGTCTGTAACGGCATGGCCGCCAGCCGCAACGGCGGGAGTGGCGTTTCCAAGGCCGATCAGCGCAAGGGCATCATCCTGGCCCTGATAGCCGGTGTGGTCATGTCCTTCTTCTCTTCCTTCGTGATGCGGGCCATGGATACCTCCAATTTCGTGAATCCGGCTGCCGGTAAGGTAACTCCCTATACTGCCATTGTGATCTTCACCCTGGGTGTTCTGCTCAGCAACTTCCTGTTCAACACCATCGTAATGCGCAAGCCCTTTGTGGGCACGCCCGTTACCTATAAACAGTACTTCGCCGGCGATATCAAAACTCATTTGGTGGGCGTTCTGGGCGGCGCCATTTGGTGCCTGGGTACGGCCCTGAGCTATATTACTGCTGAAAAAGCCGGCCCCGCCGTCTCCTATGCGCTGGGGCAGGGGGCACCCATGATTGCCGCCATCTGGGGCGTGTTCATCTGGAAGGAATTCAAGGGCGGAAAGAAAGGCGTGTACGGCCTGCTGGCCCTCATGTTCTGCCTCTTCATCGCCGGCCTCGCCTGCATCGTCGCCGCCGGCAACTAAGCACCTCTTTCCGTAAAAGAATCAAGCACTCACGAAACTGTAAGTGCTTGTTTTCCTGCTCCCCCTGTTGGACTTGAACCAACGACCCTCTGATTAACAGTCAGATGCTCTAACCAACTGAGCTAAGGAGGAAGGTATGTACCCGCTGAACGGGATTGCAAAGGTACAATCTTTTTTGAATTCTGCAAAGATTTTATTGAAAAAAATTGAAAAGAATTTTCTTGCGGATTTTTTGTATCTTTGTGAGTTAAAAACCTTGCAAGATGGATATCGACCTGCTGGCCAAAATGGTGAAAGAAGTGGTGATGGACCACGACAGCCTGACGCTGCCCGGAGTGGGCAGTTTTGTGGCGGAATTGGTTCCCGCCTCCTTCGCCGACAGGGGATATACGCTTCTCCCGCCTTACCGTCGTCTTTATTTCTCGCCACGGCAGGGGGATGATACGCTCTTGGTGGACTTGTATGCCAAGGCCAACGGTGTTTCCCAGGCCGATGCCAACCGCATTCTTACGGACTTCCTGTCCGAAATGAAGGAAGTGCTGATGGTCAAAAAAACCATCGTATTCCCGGGCTTGGGGCGCCTCCGTGCCACCAGGGAGAACCATTTCTTCTTCGTGGCCGATGAAGACCTGGATATCTATCCGGCCGGATTCGGCCTGCAGCCCATCTCTCTGAAAACGCACGAAGAGACGCAGGAGGAAGTGGCCGCCGCCGTGGCCACCCTGGCCGAAATCCTGGAACCCGAACCTACTCAGGAACCCGAACCTACGCCTGAGCCTGAACCTGAACCAGTACTCGAAATCGAGCCCGTGTCTGAGCCCGAACCAGAGCCCATTCCTGTTGAACCAGAACCCGAACCTGAACCTATTCCCGAACCGGAGCCGGAGCCGACACCCACTCCTGTCATTCCTGCCGTGGTGGAGGAGGTTCCCGAGCCCAAGAAGAAGAGTTGGAAGGCGCTCTGGATTACCCTGGCGGTTTTGGGAATCGTGCTGGTGGTGCTGGTGATAGGCCTTGTCATAGTGGGCCGTGTGGCGCCCGAGTGGCTGGACAGCCTTCTGTATTCTCCCGAAGAGTTCGGCATCCTGCATCCTTAGTATTATGAAGCCTGTAAGAAAAGAAGGGTATAAGTTTTGTCAGGATATCTGTATTCCCTGTTATCAGACCAACGGAGACTGCGTCCTGAAACCGGCCGCTTTCATGGACCAGGCCCAGGAGATTGCCTATTGGGCGGCCCAGGAGCTGGGTTTCGGCTACGATACCCTGCATATTCACCATACAGCCTGGGTGCTTAGCCGCATGCATATTCACTTCCATCGGCCTGTAAGCTGGCGGGATGCCGTGAAACTGTATACCTGGCACAAAGGGGCCGGCGGGCTGTTTTTCCTGCGTGACTTCCTCCTGCTGAATGAAGAAGGGGAGCGTTGTATATCGGCCACCAGTTCCTGGGTGGTCATCGACGAGCAAAGCCGCCGCCTGGTGCGTCCGGAGGATCTTTCGCAGCAGTTGCAGCTGGATTATGAGGTGGAGGATGCCATTGCCGAACCTGCGCCGAAGGTAAGTCTCCCGAAAGGAGAGGACGCAGAACCGGCGGGGGAGCACCGCGTGGCGTATTCGGATATCGACCTTATCGGCCATACCAACAACGCCCGATATGCGGTATGGGCCATGGACTGCCTTCCTGTGGAAGAGGCCGCCAAACCCTTTAAAGATTTATATATCAATTTCAACAAAGAAACCCGGGCCGAAGAAACGGTGCAGCTGTTCCGCCTCCGTCAGGAGAATGGCTGGTATGTGGAAGGCCAGGTGGACGGCAAGTCCTGCTTTGTGGTTCAATTGACGTGTTAGACCATGAAAGATTTATTTTTCGGATATGGCATAGCCCACAGCATCCTGCTGCTGGCATTTGTGATTGGCCTGGGCACTTTTCTGGGCCGATTCAAACTGAAGGGCGTTTCCCTGGGTTCCACCTGGATCCTGTTCCTGGGTATCCTGATGGGACACTTGGGTTTCCAGATGGATCTGGACATCCTCAGTTTTGTGAAGGAGTTCGGCCTTATCCTATTTGTCTTTTCCATCGGCCTGCAGGTAGGCCCCGGTTTTTTCCATTCCTTCAAGAGCGGCGGTGTGAAGATGAACCTCCTGGCGGCTATGAACATCCTGCTGGCCGTTCTGGTGACCTACTTGATTGCCTCCATCTCCGGCGAAGACCTGAAAACCCTGGTGGGCGTGATGTCCGGCGCCGTTACCAACACGCCGGGCCTGGGTGCCGCTCAGCAAACTTACGTAGATACGGCGGTGGCCGGCGGCATGAGCCATAATGCGGCCAGCCAGGCTTCCGAACAGCTGGCATCGGCCTATGCTGTGGCCTATCCCATCGGTGTCATCGGCGTGATTGGCGTGATTATCTTGCTCAAATCCCTTTTCAAGATCGATCACCAGACGGAACTGAAGCAGTTGGAAGCGCAGGACGACCAGGTGGACAAAGCGCGCCGCATGCACGTGGCCGTGCAGAATCCCGCCATTTTCGGCAAACAGATGCAGGAGGTCCTTAAGGAGTTCGGCAGCAGCGATTTCGTGGTTTCCCGCATCATGAAGGGCGATGAAATCATGGCCCCGCAGGCCGATACCATCCTGGAGGAAGGGGACAAGCTGCTCATCGTAACCTCGCAGCATGAAGTGGACAAAATCCGCATCCTCTTCGGAGAGGAAGTCCCCATGCACCAGGCCGATTGGCAGGAAAAGGACCATCATATGGTCACGCGCCGCGTGCAGGTGACTAAGAGCGCCCTTACAGGAAAGACTATCAAGGAGTTGGCATTCCGCTCGGCCTATGGTGTCAGTGTGACGCGCGTGGTACGCGCCGGTGTGGAACTGGTGGCTCATCCCAACCTGTACATCCAGATGGGCGACGGTCTTGTTTGCGTGGGCACGGAAAAGAGCATCAATCAACTGGCCCAGAAAGTGGGCAATTCGGCCGAAGCCCTGAATAAACCCAACCTGGTACCCATCTTCCTGGGCATCGTGTTGGGCGTGATTTTCGGCTCCATTCCCTTCCGTTTCCCGGGCATTCCCCAGGCCATTAAACTAGGCCTGGCCGGCGGCCCGCTTATCATTGCCATTTTACTGGGACATTTCGGCCCCAGGTACAAAATAACCACGTATACTACTGCCAGTGCCAACCTGATGATCCGCGAGATTGGAATCTCGCTCTTCCTGGCGGCGGTGGGAATCGGTGCCGGCGGCAACTTCTGGGCCGCTATCGTGGGCGGCGGTTACTGGTGGATTTTGTACGGTGCGCTCATTACTTTGATTCCGCCGTGTCTCACTTTTGTGATTGCCCGCGTTTTCTATCACCTGAATTTCTATCAGATCTGCGGCCTTATCAGCGGCTCCTGCACCAATCCGCCGGTTTTGGCCTTCGCTCAGGGCATGTACGGAAGCGATTATACCTCTGTGAATTACGCAACGGTGTACCCGCTTTCCATGTTCCTGCGGGTGCTGGTGGCCCAACTGCTCATTCTTTTAGCCATGGCTTAGGATATGCGAGATTTACTTTATCCTCTGGAACCGGCGCCGTTGTATCCCAGACCGTCCATTGAACGGCCGGGCAATCCCCGCATTCCCAGGGGAGAGATGATCCCGCTGATCGAACCTTCCGGGTTGGTGATCGGCCAGGCTAAACGGGCTTGGTTCCATGAGGGGTCCCGGGCCCTGCATCCGGTGGTCCACCTGCACCTGATAGACCGTTTCGGCCGGATTTACCTGCAAAAGCGATCGGAGCAGAAAGACTTTCTTCCGGGCTATTGGGACACGGCTGTGGGCGGCCACGTCTCTTACGGCGAGCATCCCGAGGAAGCCCTGTACCGCGAGGCGGCGGAGGAACTGGGCCTGCATGCCTTCCTGCCCGTATTGCTGGACAGTTATCTTTTTGAGAGTGAACGGGAGCGCGAATGGGTGTTCGTGTATGCCGTGACAGGCCACCCGGAACTGGCTCCGGACAATGCCGAAGTGTCGGAAGGGAAGTGGTGGACCCAGGAAGAACTGGACGCCGTCTGGGGTAAAAATGTTCTCACGCCCCAGTTTGAATCTGAATTCCATAGAATCCGGGAGAGATTGCTGGCGCTGTTATAGGAAATCCCCCTAAAAAAACGTAACTTTACAAGGTCATGGCAGCAGATATCGATAAATTTGTCCACGACCAACTGTCTGTGTGGCCGGCAGTTGCGGCCAAGTACCGGGCGCTCAAGAGTGCCCGCACCCGTACGCTGCCCCTGAACGGAATCCTGGTCACGCTGCAGTCCAATCCGGGCCGGATGCCCATCTTCGACCATGGTTGCCCCCTGTGTGAGGAAAACTACATGGAGCACCAGCACACCCTGCCCTTTGAGGGCCGGAAGGGTCGCAAGTACAACATCCTGGTGAACCGTGCCCCCATCTTCCCCAATCACCTGGTAATCACGCGCGATATCCACGCCCCGCAAACCATCTGGCACCGTTTCCCGGACATGCTGGACCTGGCCGCCAGCCTGGATAATTATGTTGTCTTTTACAACAGTCCCAACAGCGGCACTTCCGTTCCCCAGCACGCCCATTTCCAGGCTTGTCCCAAAGGGTATATGCCGCTGGAACGCATCGCAGAGCGCCTTTTGCGCGCCGTATCGGCCGGAGAAAGCCCGGAGGAAATAGAATTCGTAGATTCCGTCCGCGACGCCCAGTTGTATCACTATAAGCGCTTCAACCGGGGTATTTTCATGTTGCACGCCACCACGGCCAAATCCATGGCCAAGATGTTCTACCGCCTGCTGGACTGCCTGAATCTGGTGGCCGAAGAAACGGAACCCCGTTTCAACGCCTTCACCTATTGCAGCGAAGGCGAATATCGCGCCGTAGTTACCCTGCGCAGCGCCTCCCGCCCCGGTTGTTATTATGCCAAGGGGGAGGAGCATTTCGCCCTGTTGCCCGGAGCGGTGGACATGGCCGGCTTTTTCGTGGTGCCGGAGGCGGAGGATTTCGACCGGCTGAATGCCCCCATCCTGCAAAAGATTTATGCCGATATTACGCTGTCGGAGGAAGAAGAAAAGCGGCTCCTGTGGCGCCTGGTCCGCACCCAGCCCCGCCTGGAGGTAGGTGTCTGCGCCGCGGCGGAAATCGGCTTTGAAATCATCTCGGATGGGGCTGGTCCCCAGAAAGTAAGTTACCGGGAGGGGAAAATCGACTACAACGGCGTCCTCTATGATGAACTGGTGTTCGAGGCCGTCACCATCTCCACCCTCTTTGCCGAACCTTCTTTCATCTTATATATGGCCGATGGGGAGCAGCGCTTTGCCGGCACCCTCAAGTTCATTGTGGACGGAGGGAAGGTGCAGGCCGTGAATATCCTGGGCGTGGAGGACTATCTGCTCAGTGTGGTTTCCCTCCTGCCGGAGGCCTCCCGCCGGGAGAAGGCCATTTCCATCCGGGCCTGGCTTCTGACTCAGATGGAATGTCGCCGGGCCGGCCATCCGGCTCCCACGGGACCACATTTGGAGAATACGTCGGAAGTGGTTACCTGGCTGGAGCATCGGCCTCCCAGGGCCTCCCAAGCCGAAGGAGAACCCGTTCACACCCATTTTGACGTATGTGCTTCCGCGCATTGTCAGCGTTACATAGGACTTACACCGGCGGCGGATTCCCAGGCCCGCGCCGTGATTGATGAAACCTGGGGGAGGGTATAGGAAAGATGGCTTGTATCGGCATATTTGACTCGGGCTGCGGCGGCCTTTCGGTGTATCGCGAACTCATAAAAGTGCTTCCGAAGGAGCAGTATCACTATTTTTCGGACAACGCCCATTGCCCGTACGGCGAGAAATCGGCCTTGTATATCCAGCGTCGGGGACGCTTCATCACGGAATTCCTGCTGGACAAGGGGGCCGATATCATTGTAGTGGCCTGCAACACGGCCACGGCGGCGGCCATTGCCACTTTGCGGGCCGAATATCCGGATGTGCCCTTCGTGGGCATGGAGCCCGCCGTGAAACCCGCCGCGCTGGGAACCCGTAGCGGCGTAATCGGCGTCCTGGCTACGGCCGGCACGCTGAAAGGCTCCAAATACCTGAACACCAGGGGCTTGTACGAAAGCGACGTCCGCATTGTGGAATATGTGGGTCAGGGTTTTGTGGAGTTGGTGGAGCGCGGTGTCCTGGACGGCCCGGAAGCCGAGGAAGTGGTACGTACCTCCCTGCAGCCGCTTTTGGACCAAGGGGCCGACACCATCGTGCTGGGCTGCACGCACTATCCTTTCCTGCAGCCGCTTATCGAGCGCCTCTCCGGTCCCGACGTCAAGGTGATTGACCCGGCGCCCGCCGTGGCCCGCCAGACCGTGAAGGTGTTGGAGCAGCGCGGCGTGCCTGTGGGCATCGGCCCGTTTTCTGTAGCGTTACATACTTCCGGGGATCCTTCGTCCCTTAACCGATTATTTGCTAGCTTATGAAGAAGCTACTGATCATAGGATTGACCCTGCTGCTGGGGATGCCGGGCTGGGCCCAGGTGTTCACCGGTATCGAAGTATTGGAGCAG
>CAMYWP010000014.1 GCA_947302825.1 uncultured Bacteroidales bacterium | reverse complement strand
TTTTCGCCGGCCCAGCGCCATTCCAGATGTAAGGTATAATTGGAGAAAGCCTGCTCCGTGCGGATATAGCCAAAAGGCTGGCCGCTGATGTGCAGCACGCCGTTATCGGCCACAAAAGTGGGCTCTTTCACGCTTTCATCTTCCCGCAGGACCACTTTCCATCCGGTGAGATCTTTGCCGTTGAAAAGCTCCTGGTGCGGCATTTCATAGACCTTGATCCAGTCTATGCGCAGCTCCGAGGGCAGTTGTTCCGGGGTATCCACCGGGCCCACCCAGCCACCGCCAAGCTGGTTGGAGAGGATGAAATAGAAGGGATAGTCGGGCCAGGGGAATTGATGGGCCACACTCTCCAGACGGGGATAGGTGAATGTCTTGATCCCGTTGGTGTAGAGGCACAGGCTATCCTGGTAAATCTCTGCGGCGTAGATGTTCCATCCATTTTTGTCAATGGCGCCCTGGGCCGATTTCGGCGGCTCGCTGCCGCCGTCCAGCGTGTAGCGTGAATGGACGGTCTGGTAGGCGAAATCATCGGCGTTGAGGTGCTCCATGATGTCGATTTCGGCGTATTCCGGACTAGGAAGACTCGTATCCGGCATGAGCCAGAGTGCCGGCCAGAAACCATTGACGCAGTTGAACTTGGCGCGGATTTCGATGCGAGCTTCCCGGAAGGACTTTTTCCCCCGGCTGGCCACCCCGCCCGTGACAAAGGGTGTAGGATCATCCTCTCCGCCCACTTTTCCCAGAAGGACCAGCTGTCCGTCTTCGATGAAGGCCAGGTCTTCGCGGAGTGACATCATGTCGTCCCAATCGCTGCCGCCTTTCGGAATCCGGGTCCAGGTGTTTTCATCGATCTGGGGACCGTTGAAGTTCTCTTCCCAAACGAGTTTCCATCCCGTTTCGGGTGTTTTTTCCGTGCAGGCGGCCAGGGTACAAACAGCTGTAACCAGGGCTGCACTCTTAAGCAAGGTGCTGGATTTCATGTAGTTATTTGTTAAGTTCTTTTTTCCTGCGGTCGCAGAATTCGGCCGTGGCGGTAAAGAAAGCGTCGCCGCTGGAATTGAGAGCGGTTTCTACGGAGTCCTGGATGACGCCGATGATAAAGCCCACGGCTACGGCCTGCATGGCTACATCGTTGCCGATGCCCAGGAAAGAGCAGGCCAGTGGAATCAGGAGCAGGGAACCGCCGGCCACGCCGGAAGCGCCGCAGGCGCCCAAAGTGGCCACGATGCACAGCAGCAAGGCCGTTATAAAACTCACTTCCACACCCAGCGTATGGGCAACGGCCAGGGTCATGACGGTGATGGTGACCGCAGCACCGTTCATGTTGATGGTGGCGCCCAGCGGAATGCTCACGGAGTAGAAATCTTCGTCCAGCCCTAACTTCTTACACAGCGCCAGGTTGATGGGAATATTGGCGGCCGATGAACGGGTGAAGAAGGCATTGAGACCACTCTCTTTCAAGCAGGCCCAAAGAAGCGGATAAGGATTCTTATGGGTGGCCTGAAGCGACCACAAAGGATTCATTACCAGCGTGTTGAACAGCATGCAGCCCACCAGCAGGAGGATTAGTTTTCCGTAAGTGGTGAAAATTTCCAGACCGCTTTGCGAGACGGCGCTGAACACCAGACCCAGGATGCCGAACGGGGCGAACTGGATGATCCACTTCACGATAAGGGTCATGACATCGGCCAGATCGCTCACCACTTTGATGGTGCCGGGCGAAGCCAGCAATTTGAGCCCCAGTCCCATGAGGACGGCCCAGAAGAGGATGCCGATATAATTGGCCGACGAGATGGAGACCACGGGATTGGCGACCATGTTGGTGAGGAGGTTCTGAAACACGTCCTTCAGGGCGCTGGGGGCGCTTCCTTCCGCCACATCCTGCAGTTGCAGCATAACGGGGAAGAGCGTACTGCCCACCACGGCCACCAAGGCGGCGGTGAGGGTGCTGATCAGATAAAGGCCGATCACCGAGCGGAAACGCGAACCCAACCCGCCGTGCGCCTTGGCGATGGAAGCGGCCACCAGAATGGCCACCAGCACTGGAGCAACGGCTTTCAGGGCGCTTACGAAGATATTGCCTAAAAGGCCTATCCAAGTCCATCCCGGGGTCACAAGACCCAGAACGGCACCAATGATCAGACCTATGAGGATACGCAGGACCAGACTGCTCTGGCTCCATTTCCGGAAAAGGTTACCAAATATATTCATGCTGTACAAAGATAACGATTTAGCCGATAAATTACTTAACTTTGTAACAAATTGTGCCCCGGAAATGATGAAAAAGCTTCTCCTTTTGATGGCCCTCACGGTCAGCAGCGTATCGGCCTTTGCCCAGCCCAAGAGCCTTCACCAGCTGCAGCAGGAATTCGTGGACCTGCGCTTTGGCATGTTCATCCACTTCGGTTTACCCACCTTCCAGGAGGCCGACTGGACCGACCCTCAGTGTCCGCCCGAAGTGTTCAATCCCGTGAAACTGGACACGGATCAGTGGGTACGGGTGGCCAAGAGCGCCGGTGCTAAGTTCATCTGCATTTCGGTGAAGCACCACGCGGGCTTCTGCATGTGGGACACGGCCACCACGGATTACAGCGTGATGCATTCGCCCCTGCATCGCGATGTGCTGAAGGAACTGGTCACTTCGCTGCAAAAGGAGGGGATGCAGATCATGTTCCATTTCTCCATCCTGGACACGCACCATGGCATCCGGCCCACGCTTCCATTTACGCCGGAGAAGACCGCTTTCATCATGGAGCAGCTGCGGGAACTCCTTACAGGATACGGTCCGGTGAACACCCTGATGTTCGACGGCTGGGACGCCCCCTGGGGCCGTATTTCCTACAGCGACATCTCTTTCCCGCTTATCTACAATTACGTTAAGAGCCTGCAGCCCAATTGCTTGGTGATGGACCTCAACGGGGCCAAATATCCGCAGGAAGCCCTTTTCTACTCAGATATCCGCTGCTACGAACAGGGCGCAGGACAAAAGATATCGGCCGATGTGAACCGCCTGCCGGCCATGGCCTGCTATCCGCTCCAGCGCACCTGGTTCTGGAAAGAGGAGTTCCCTTCGGCTGAGCTGAAAGATGTAGAAGCCATTGTGCGGGATAATATCATCCCTTACAACCAGGCCTATTGCACATACATCCTGAATGCCGCCCCTAACCGCGACGGACTCATTGATGAGAATGCGGTGGAGGCCATGGCCAAGATCGGCCGTTTGTGGAGCAATACCGGCCATCTGGTAGATGTCCCGGACGCACCAGCCCCCATTACGGAACAGAACCTGGCGGTGGGCAGGGCCTGCGATTCTTCCTGGTCGGACGACATGATGATCATGGACTTTGCCAACGACGACAGTTTCTCCTCGGCCTGGGTTTCCAGTCCGCAGGTGCGAGAGCCCTGGTGGAGCGTGACGCTGGATCAAGACACACCGATAGGTTGTGTGGTGGTGACGGAAAGGAAAGCCGGAGTACTGGGCTCCTTCTGCCTGGAACTGTTGCAAAATGGCATCTGGACCTCCGTGGAAGCTCAGGAAGACAAGGCCGGCCGCGTCCATATCCTACGCTTCCCGCAGCGTCCCGCCGATGCCGTCCGGCTCCGTTTCCTTAACTGGAATGGCACTCTGGCTATTGCAGAAGTTGGGGTTTACGCCCGTTAGTATGTTTCATTTTTTCAGAAAGAATCCCTATCTTTGTAAGGATGGATTCCAATTTGTAAGAACATGAACATCAAAGAACCCTTTGTCATCACCATCAGCCGAGAGGTTGGCTCCGGCGGTCATACCATCAGCAGCATCCTGGCCCAGAAACTGGATGTCCGTTACTGCGACAAACAGCTGCTGGAATCGCTGGAAAAGCAATTCGGCCTCAGCGCCAGCGGCATTGAGAAACTGAAAGGCGAGAAAAAGAACTGGCTGGCCGATTTCCTGAATCGCGTCTCGCCCATGCCTTCGGCCAAGGCGCTGGGCCTGGATCCCAAGTATTCGCAGGAATTCCGCCTGAATGTCACCACGGACGATATTTTCAAGGCCGAGGTGGATATTCTCAAGGACTTCGCCCAATTAGGCTCCTGCGTGGTGGCCGGCCGTTCGGGTTTCTATGTGTTCAGGGATCATCCCAACAAACTGAATGTCTCCATTACCGCCTCCTTGCCCTATCGCATCCAGCGGGTGATGAAAAAGCAGAATCTTTCGGAAGAAAGTGCCGTAGCGCTCATCAAGAGCATCGACAAAGCCCGTGAAAACTACATTAAGCGCTATACCGGCGTATCCCGCTACGACTCCAGAAATTATGATCTGGTCTTAAGCGCCGATGGTCACACGGAGGAAGAAATGGCCAATTTCATTCTCTCATATATTTTAAGGTAAACATCTCTGTACAATAAAAATTTTTTTCGGGCTTTCCTCATGGAAGGCCCGTTTTGGTACGGTTATTGGTTTCTGGGCGTACAGTGTGTATTAAAACCTTAAAAGCTATGAGAAAGTGTGGTTTGTTGGTGGTGGCCGTTGCGTTGTTGGCCACTGCCTGTGGGAAGGAAGATTTCCCCTTTGGCCCGTCTGGCGGCCCCGGTGAAACGCCCGGTGAACAGCAGGGCGTATCCAATCTGAAAGACCCCGGTCTGCTTTGGAGCGCCGACTCTTATGAAGCCACTATCGGCGGTGAGAACAGTTTCCCTACGCTCAAGAATACTTACAGCGTGGAGGTTACATATGCTTCTTCGCAGCCGGAAGTGGCCACTATCGATAAAAACGGTGTGGTCAAGCTCTTAAGCGCCGGCTCCACCCTGATATCGGCCTCCTCTGTGGCGGATCAGACTTATTCCGCCTCCAGCGATTCTTATGTCCTTACGGTCCTGAGCTCCTCCGGCAGCGAATCCGGCGATGAATCGCTCAGCTTTGCCTCCACCGGAGACCCTTCGTCCGACGACGATATCTCCACCACAACGTTCAAGGCCCGGATTACCATTACCTATTCCAATTCGGCCGATGCTTCCGTGAAAGGCGATACCTACGGCTATGTCACCGTGGACGGCAATAACGTTACGGTGAATAACACCGGCGGGGAAGTGCTCATCTATGAACTCACCGGAACCACCTCCAACGGCTTCTTCAAGGTATACGGCGCCAAGAAACAGGCCATCGTCCTGAACGGAGTCAGCATCACCAACCCCAACGGTGCGGCCCTGAACAATCAGAACAAAAAACGCACTTTCATTGTGGTGAAAGGCGCTAACACGCTCTCCGACAGTGCATCGGCCAGCTATACGAAGGAAGGGGAAGAGGATCAGAAGGCGGTGCTGTTCAGCGAGGCGCAGCTCATTTTCAGCGGCAACGGCCTGCTTACCGTGAATGCGCTGAATCAGCAGGATAAGTCGGGCATTGCATCGGACGATTACCTTCGTCTGATGGACAGTCCCACCATTAAGGTGAATGCCGGAAGCGCTGCGGGCCATGGTTTCAAGGGCAAGGATTATGTCCAGCTCTCGAACGGCAGCCTGGTGGTTTCCACGGCCGCAGCCATGAAGAAGGGAATCAGTACCGACGACTATGTTCTGGTGGAAGGCGGCACCCACATGATCTCCGTGAGCGGCGGCGTGGCCTACGACGATGAAGACGCCGAGTATTCCGGCACCGCCGGCGTGAAGGCCGATAATTACTTCGCCATGACGGGTGGTTCGCTCACCATCAAGAATACCGGTGACGGCGGCAAAGGCATCAATGCCGGCAGTTACGATTTCGATGCGGAGAATCACACGCTTACAGACAGTTATATTTCCGGCGGTGTGCTCACTGTAACCACTACTGGCCGCGAAGTGAACGATGTATCGGCCAAGGGCATCAAGATTGGCTGGGTGACCAAGAGCGGCACTGGCGAGCACGCTAAGGTGACGGGCAATGCCGGCAAGCTGGTGATCAGCGGCGGTACGGTTATCGTGAACAGTTCCAACGGCGAGGGCCTGGAAGTGAAGGGTGACCTTACTTTTGATGGCGGTGAGACCTATGTTTCTTCTACCGGGGACGATGCCATCAACTGCCAGGGCGAACTGACGGTGAACAACGGATTCGTGTATGCGTTCTCATCGGCCAATGATGCCATGGACTCCAACGGTAACACCAAACTGAACGGCGGTTATGTGATGGCTATCTGCACCCGGGGAAATCCGGAAGTGGCCATTGATGCCAATACCGAAGAAGGGAAGAAGCTCTATATCAACAGCGGCGCCACCGTGGTGGCCTACGGCGGGCTGGAAAGAGGTTATTCGGCTTCCCAGAGCGTTTACAGCATGACCGGAACGGCGGGCTCCTGGAATGCCCTTTACGGCAGCAATTCCTTCATTGCGGCTTTCAAGGCGCCTTCCAACATCACTTCCTTCATTGTATCGGCCCCTTCGCTTTCCAGCGGTTACAAGGGTGTTTCGGTGAGTGGAAGTACCCAATGTAACGGCGTTTGGGCCTCCAGCGGTATTTCCGGAGGCACTTCCGTAAAGCTCACTCAATACAACGGCAATCAGCGTTAGCCGATTACTTTACTTAAGTTTCGCACCTGCGAAAGTTGAGTTACTTTAGCATTTCGTTTGAGCCAGTGCTCCTTTAACCAATCGCGCACTGGCTCATCGTATATCTTCAGCAGACCCCAGGCCAGTACGATGGACATGAACACGATGCCCAGGTTAACCATTACATGCATCCAGACCGGAGCGTCGGGATTATCGGCCGCCCAGCCCATTTGCATATACATGAGGGGATAATGGGTGATGTAGATGGGGTAGGAGATGTCTCCCAGCCATTTGCAGATGGCCGTGCTCTTTTTGTCGGTGGTGACGCTGCCGGCACCGGTGAGGACGATCAGCGGGAAGATACACAGGATACAGAGGGCTTGGAAGATGCCGTCCGGGATGCCGGTTGTGCCGCCGATGCAGGGGATGGACAGAAGGACCACGATGGCCAGGCTGCACCACCAGAAGCCGCCTTTGATATGGATGGGTGAGCCGCTGGGATTGGTTTCCGTGCGATGGCCCGGCAGGATGCGGGAAATGAGCAGGCCGCAGAGGAAAGGATACAGCAGACGGGTAAAGCCGATATAGAGCTGCTGCGGGGTAAGGCTCCAGCCGCCGATGACGGTGTACTGCGGTCCGTTCGGGAATAAGCCGAAGACATCCCATCCCAGCGTAAGGTCCAGGGTAAAGAAGGCACAGCAAACGCAAAGGACCGCCAGGGCGGCCTTGGGCAGATGGCGGAGAACAAAGGCATACAGGATATTGCCGATATATTCGAAAGTGAGCGTCCACTGCGGTCCGTTGAAGGAATTCAGTTCTCCCCAGCCGCGGATGTCCAGGCTGTTGGGGCAGGGAAGGATGAACAGACCCATAACCAGACAAAGGGCAAACTTCCAGGCAGGCACCTGGAGCGTTTCCGGGAAGGCCGCTCCGGAGAAGAAGAACAAGGCCGCACCTACCAGCGTCCCGGCGATAACCATCGGATGCAGACGCGTGAGACGGCGTTTGAAGAAGCCCCAGGTGGTCATCTTGTCCCAGCGGTCGTCGTAGGCGTAGCCGATCACGAAGCCTGAGAGGACGAAAAAGAAGTCCACCGCCAGGTAGCCGTGGTTAACGATTTGCGTTCCGAATACGGGGACATAGGTTTCGAAACAGTGGAAAATGACCACCATCAGCGCAGCCACGCCGCGCAGCCCGTCCAGAATTTCATAGCGGGGTTTAGATGCCAGATAGATGTTCTCTTTTGCCATTATTGGTCACAGTAGATTTCTGCAAATTTACATAAAATCAAGAATTTTTCTAAATATCGCTTGCGATATAAAAAGAAAGTGTTATATTTGCATCGCGGACGATATAAATAGACGAGATATGACAAAGATTTACGATTTCAAAACCAAGAGCAATAAGGGCGCAGAAGTGGATTTCGCGCAGTATGAAGGCAAAGTCCTGATGATTGTGAACACCGCTTCCAAGTGCGGTTTCACGCCCCAGTACGACGGCCTGGAGGCCCTTTATCAGAAGTACAAGGACCAGGGTCTGGTGATTATCGGCTTCCCCTGCGACCAGTTCGCCGGCCAGGAACCCGGCAGCAATGACGAGATTGCCGAATTCTGCCGCCTGAATCACGGCGTCACCTTCCCGCTCATGGCCAAGACCGATGTGAACGGCGCCAACGCCGAACCCATCTTCGTGTATCTGAAAGAGAATGCGCAGGCCGATAAGAGCAAGGGGCTGAAGGCCAAAGCCACCGCCCTTCTTTTCAAGGCTATCAGCAAGAGTGTGGAGAAAGACAACGATATCAAATGGAATTTCACCAAGTTCCTGATCAACCGCGACGGAACCGTGATCAAGCGTTTCGAGCCCACCACCACGCCCGAGGCTATTGACAAGGACATCAAAGAGATGCTCTGATGAAGGAAGATTTCAAGCTGGATAACCAATTGTGTTTCAGACTCTACACCGCTTCGCGTCTGATCACGCAGGCCTACCATCCCTTGCTCTCTGAGCAGGGGCTTACTTATCCGCAGTATCTGGTGCTGCTGGTCCTCTGGGAGCAGGACGGCCAGCCGGTAAACGACATTGCCAAGCGCCTGTTGTTGGAGACGAACACCGTAACTCCCTTGCTCCAGCGGATGGAAAAGGAGGGTATCCTGCTTCGCACCAAAGGGAAGCAGGACGCCCGCCAGATGATTGTCTCCCTGACCCGGAAGGGCAAGGAACTCCAGCATAAGCTGGCCGATGTTCCCCGTGTCATCGGCAATGCCGTTATGTGCGATAGTGTGAACCCGGAGACAGCTCCGGAGCTTTTCCGGATGCTGGACGCTATTATTGCTAAATTGAAATGAGCACGGCACGCCGCTTCCTGATGGCCCTTGCTTGCGTTGCCGTACTTTCTTGCGGCACCGCCAGGCATACGACTTCCCGGTCGGAGATGACCCTGGTGGACAGTCTTTGGACTTTCAGTCAGTCCCGTCCGGAAGGGTTCACCCTCTTTCTTGCCACATGGGAAGAACCTGTTCAAGGTATCTCTGTGGCGTATGAGGATACCCAGGGCCGGCATAACCGTTCCGGTCTGGAATTTGTGATCAGCCACTCTCAATCACACGAAGGGTATGTAGGAGGATGGTTCAACAGCCAGGACAGCCTTTATTATTTCGACAGTGTCCGGCTGTTTCCGGAAGACTCGCTGGCCGCCGCCATCCGTTTTGGGAAAGCTCATCACCAGGAAGCTATCTATATCCTTTCGTCCGGAAAGGAGGTGAGATTGGAATCAGTTCCGGAGAACTAAATTATTTGTATATTTGCACCCATGAATATAAAGCTAGTAGGCTCATTGATAGCCATTTCCCTTATTGTATGCCCTCTTTTGTACATTTTTGTGGGCCCCGTTCTGGATGCTTCTCAACTGGAGACGCTGAAAATTCTGCTTTACATTTGCGGAGGTAGTGCTCTGTTTTGCTTTGTGGTGGGTGAACTGACCCACAACAACAGCCAGATGGACAAACTCTGGAGCCTGCTTCCCATTGCCTATACCTGGGTGATTGCCATCAAGGGCGGCATGGACACCCGTCTGGTGGTGATGGCCGTCCTGGCCACGCTTTGGGGAGCCCGTCTCACCTTCAATTTTGCCCGGAAGGGAGCCTATAAACTCAAGTTCTGGGAAGGAGAGGAGGACTACCGCTGGCCTGTGCTGAGGGCTAAGAAAGAATTCCAGCCGCACTGGAAGTGGATGGCTTTCAATTTGTTCTTCATCAGCATCTACCAGAATGCCCTGGTGCTCATGATCACTTTCCCGGCCCTGGTGTTAATGAGTGTGGATGTGCCCTTCGGTTGGGTAGATGCCCTGGCCGCCGTGCTTATGTTCGGCTTCATTCTCTATGAAACCATAGCCGATGAACAGCAGTGGGCTTTCCAGACCACCAAATGGAAGATGATTAAAGAAGGTAAGAAGCTGGAAGAACTTCCGGCTCCTTACAACAAGGGTTTCAATACCGTGGGACTCTGGAACAGAAGTCGTCATCCCAATTATTTCGCCGAGCAAGGCACCTGGTGCGCCTTCTATGTGTTCAGCATCGGCGGAGGTATCGGCCTAATCAACTGGAGCATTGCGGGTGCTCTCCTGCTCATTGTCCTGTTCCTGGGCAGCAGCGCTTTCGCGGAAGAAATCAGTGGATCGAAGTACCCGGAATACGCCCGCTATTGCCAGCAGGTTTCCAGATTCTTTCCGGGGAAGAAATACCAGGCTTAGTTTATAAAGCGGCGAAGCGTTTGTCTCCGATCCCGTTTACGGCCATGCATTCCATCTCTACCAGCCAAGCCGGCCGGCAGACGGGTGCGAGGACGTAGACGGGATTCAGCATTGGGCAGCGCTTTTGCAGCACTTCCCGGACGCTGGGATAATCGGCCGCATTGCGCAGATAGACAATACTGTATACAATCTCCCCGAAACCGGCATCGGCCTCTTGAAGAAGGGCATCCACGTTTTCCAGCATGCGCTCTGCCTGTTTCTGAGGGTTGTCGGGGTGAAGAACCTGTCCTTCTTTGTCAATGCTGGCGGTTCCGCTGATGAATACGTGTTGGCGGTCTCCGTAGGTAACGGCCGTTCCCCGTTCGAAGGTGACGCCATAGAGGGCTGTGGGACTCAGATGGTCGTAGGCGTGGAGGTATTGGATTTGCCCCGTTTGCAGTCCGGAGGCAGCGTAGGCGTCCATGCAGACCAGGTTCTGAGGCCGGGCGCTGAATCCGGCAATGCCCGTGCTGGCAATGAAATGAGTATTAGACGTAAGGCCGATTCCGTTGAAATAATCCCTCCTTCCTTTCACCACGCCGCCATAATTGTTGTCCACATCCCGGACGAAGATCCAGGTGCGCAGGCAGTGATCGGCCACGTTCATGCCTTTTGCCGCCAGAGATGTATCGTAGGCTTTGAATAGGGCGGCTGTCTGGGCTTCGGAGCCGTTTTCTTCGGATTTCATGCCGCCTACCCACGAATGGGTATAGCCGTTATGCGCAAAGATACCGTCTTTGTATTCTCCGCCGGAGACGGCATAGACCCAGGCCGCGATTTGGGTCCCGTTCAGCGGAGGCTGACCGATGATAGAGGTGGCGGCCGCCGGCAGGTCCTGAAGCAGGGATTTCAGTAGATGAGCCTGCTTGGCAGGATCGCTCAGGAAAAAGCGGCGTAGCAGGACAGTCTTTCCGGCCGATACTTCCTGATAGGCCTTTAAAATAGCCTCAAGCTGGCTTTCAAAGGGCAGAGAGCCGTCCTGCACCTGCAGGGTGGCGTGATATTCAGGAAGGCCTTCCGGACAGCCCGGAAAACGGTGGATGCTTGTCTTGACCGGATTCATATCGGCAAAATTACTCATTTCTTCCCACAATCCCAACCGGTGGCTGTTTTCATGGAAAAATTATAAATTTGCATTTATGAAGACATATCGGCAAATTGACCTTGGGGAATGGACCCTGATGGGCGAAGGCTACAACGGACAGGCTTTCGTTTCGGCTGCGCATCCTGGCGTGATGCTTAAAATGGTCCGGCGCGAATTGGGCGCAGCCCGCATGGTGGAAAAGGAGTTCCATGCGGCCCAAACGGCTGCTGAGATCGGCCTTCCCACCCCGCAGGTGTCTGAGATTGTGCGGGATGGGGAAGACCACGGATACCTGTGCCAGATGATCGAAGGCAAGAAATCTTTCGCCCGACTTTGTGCCGACGAACCCGGACGGATTCCGGAGTTTGCGTCCCTTCTGGCCGAATATGGCCATGCCCTGCATCGTACGCCCATCCAGACCAGGGATTCTTGTTACCGAAGAGCAGCGGGTGCATTTGAAGGCATTGGTGGTGGCCATGCCGGATGTCCATACCTGCTTGCATGGAGATTTTCAGCCTGGAAATCTCATCTTTTCGAGCGGCCGGCACTATTGGATAGACCTGGGCTGGCTGGCTCAGGGCTGGTACATGATGGATCTGGCCCATCTGTATAAGATGATGGTGGTAGACAGCAAGATTCCCCAGGTGCAGGATCTCACCCACATGAGCCGGGAACAGATGCTGCTGTTCTGGGAGGCTTTCGCCAAGGCCTATACCGGGAGCGATGAGGTGGAATCACTTAACCGTCAACTCCGGCCCTACGCCGCGCTGGATGTCGTGCGGACGTTCCATCTTCATTCCGTCAACCACCCGGCATTCCTGGCTTTTCTTAAAGGAGTGGTGCAGGAACTTTGCTCCCTTTAGTTGTCGTTTTCTTCCAGCCAGGATTCCAGGATACGGCAATAGTCTTCGTGGCGGTCCACAAAGCACATGTGGCGGGCACCTTCCATCAGTTCCCAGCGGCTGCCGGGAATCCCTTCATACATGGAACGGGCCACGGCCGGGGTGCAAAGGTCTTCTGAGCCGCTGAAAATCAGACAGGGCTGGGTGATTTCTCCCAGCCGGTCGATGTATTCGAAATTCCCTAAACTGCCGGTGGGAACATATTCATTGGGCCCCCATCCGTAAAGGTAGGCCTCTTTGCCGGCCCGCTTGGGGCGGGTGAGGCATTCGGGGCTGTTTTCGTCCGTGCTGGCGCAATGGAGCTCCATGAAACGGTCGTTGGCGCGAAGATAGGCGGGATCGTCGAAGTTGCCCGTTTCTTCGGCCTTTTTGATGGCCTCCTGGTCTTCTTGCGACATTTGTGTTATCATCCTGTGTTGCTCGCTGGCCCAGAGGCTGGAAGAAGCGTGACCGCTGGAAATGATGGCCGAACAGATGCCTGCCGGCTTCTTTTCAATGAGATAGGCGATGATGAGCATACCGCCCCAGGACTGGCCCAGGATGTGGATCTGGTCCAGGTGAAGATACTCGCGCAGAGCGATGAGCTCGTTCATCCAGGTTTCCAGGGTCCACAGTTCCGGATGACCGTCCAGGTAGGAGTTTCCGCAGCCTATCTGGTCGTAGGAAATGACCTGGCGGCCGGTTTCCCCGGCCACCCGGTCAAGTACCTCAAAGTAGTTGTGGGTGCTGCCCGGTCCGCCGTGCAGAAGCAGCAGCGGTTTCTTGTCCTTGGAGGCTTCCCCCACAATCCTGTAGTAAGTCTTGTAGCCCATAAAGGGCATGTATCCTTCTTCTATTTTCATTTTTTGTAATAATCAGTGTTTCTGCCCTCTAATTTACGAATTTATCCAGAATAATGCATTATCGGCCTCCGAAGCGCCAGGCCCTGGCGGTTTGGGTGACTTCCCGGAATTCATCGGCCCAGATGCGGTGGACGTCGGTTACTCTTTGCCATTTCCTCTGAAGCTTGTGCCACTGGACGCTGCCTTTGATGGCGGGGTGATCCTGAGCAATTTCAAGACAGCGGTTATACATGGCCAGGAAACGGTGCTCAAGGGGAGTGTGCAGTAGAAAACCAACCTCTGCATCATTCCAGAGTTCATCGGATCCGTTGGTGACTGTCATGGCGGCTTTGCCAAACTGGAGGAAGGCATCCTCCCAGTAGCCAACCCTGAGGAAGAAGCGGGCAAGGGCTTCATGGGCGCGGCTTTGCCGGATCAGTTGCTTCGTTTCTGCCTCTTCGCCGCGTGCCCGCGGCTCCTTTTCGGCCATCTGGATTCTTCTGACAAAGGGCTCGGCCAGTTCGGCAACGAGCGAAGGGATCATTTTGACCTGTCCTTTGTGGGTCCAGGCCATAAGTTGATAAGTTTTAGCCATAGATTTACAGTGATTTAGTTTAACAATTAGAGTATCAGCGCTTGCACGTCCGACACTCTCTCGATGGTGGCGATATAGTCCCTCACCACCTGTTCTCCGTCTTTTTCCACCACGTGGATTTCCGAGGCTTTATCCAGCGCTTCAATGGTCTCCGGAGTCATGTTTCTGATAGCGATGCCTGTGAAAAGGCTAAGCATCAGCAGCGCGGTAGGGGAGCCGTCAAAGCAGAAAAAAGCACAGTCGGGTTTCCTGGAACAGGGGCCGATGAGGAGCATGAGTTCGCCCTCTTTGTTTTGTAAGATACTGTACATACTCACATGTATTTCAAAGAACAACTTGCCCGGCCACCCGGTCCTTCGCATCAGGGTACAATACACCCTGGGAGGTGGACCTTCGTCCGGGTTGTGAAATACATGCTATGGCTTCAGATTATGATCAGGTGAGCATAAGAATTCGCTTCGGTCTGTTATAAAGACAAAGTTACGATAATTTTCTATCACCTCGATAGATTTTTATTAAAAAAACGTCTTTTTTGCTGGATGCTTCTATTTATAATAACTTTTTAAAACCGTTTTTATGGCATTATTCAATAAACCTGATTTCCAGCAAAATGATGAGGATGAAGAATTTAATCGCCTTCTTGACGATCTCATCAAGGATATGGATGGGGAAATCATTTCCGAAGAAAAATTGGAATTCGGTTGCGTCAACGAGCGCAAGGCCCAACTTCCTGAGGAAGTAATCAGCAGGATCGGCCTGCAGAAAGGATGGGGCAACTTCAAAGCCCGGATGGATGAGATGCTCACCCGATGCCAGGTGGGCCGGATGCGCGAAAAGGCCGGCTTCTCCCAGAATCTTCCCCATTTACATACCGCCATTATCGGCAACCCGGGTACCGGAAAGACCAAGGCTGTTGAGATGATGGCCAGTCTTTACAGGGGACTTGGCCTGTTGGATACGGACCAGATCTGGACCACACGCGTTTCTACGCTGGCTACTTCGGGTATTAATTCCGAGAGCGAGGCGGTTGTGAATGCCGTGAAGGAAGCCCGGGGAGGCACGCTGGTCATTGACGGTGCGCACGATTTGTACAGGACCGACAACAAGGGCAATTACGACACCGAGGGGCGTATTGTGCGCGCTCTGGTGGATTGCCTGAATGATAAGGACCAATATCCGCGCTGGATGCTGGTGCTGATGGGTGAGCCGGAGGGAATGGAATCCCTGCTTTCCTGTTATCCGGACCTGAAGAAGTGTCTTTCGGAACCCATTTATATGGAGGACTTCAAGCCGGCCGAACTCTTCGGTATGTTCGACCTCTGCTGCGAGGTACGCAAGATCAAACTATCGGACGAAGCCCGCAGGAAGCTGGAGATGTACGTCCTTCACAAGTATAATCGGCGCGGTCCGGGATTCACCAACGCCTGGCTGGTCCAGACTATCTTTGACGAGTCCATCATCCCGGCCATGTTCAAGCGACTGAAGGGTATCAAAAGGCCCACAAAGAAGCAGCTGGAGCTGGTGAAGCCGGAGGATATCCCTTCGGTGGGCGAGCAGAAGGACGATGCCATGGCCGAGCTGGACGAACTCATCGGCCTGGGGAAGATCAAGACCAAAGTCAAGGATTTCCTTTATTCCATCAAATTGGCGCGCAAGCGCATGGAAGTGGGCCTTCCTACGGACATGCCGCGCCTGCACATGGCCTTCCTGGGCAATCCCGGAACCGGCAAGACCACCGTGGCCGAGATTATCGGCAAGGTGTTCGCCTCCTGGGGCATCCTCTCCGGCGGTCGCGTGATCCGCACCGAAAAGAGCCAGATGGTTGGACAGTTTATCGGCGAAACAGAGTTCAAGATGACCAACCTACTGGCCCGCGCACGCGGCAATATCCTCTTCATTGATGAGGCCTATCAGTTGGAGGAAGGCGGCGAGAGGGATCACGGCCGGATTGTGATGAATTCCCTCCTCACAGAACTGGGCAAGGATAACCTGGACATGGTGGTGATCCTGGCCGGTTATACCGCGCCTATGAAACGGCTCCTGGAGTGCAACGAGGGTATAGAAAGCCGATTCCCGAACGTGTTCAATTTCGAGGACTATACTCCCGATGAGCTGATGGAGATTGGCCAGCTGATGATCAAGAAACAGGGCTTCACCCTAACGGAGGGCGCGGCGGAAAATATGCGTCAAATTATCCAGGAAGAGTCTGACAAGCCCTCTCCGCGCTTTGGTAACGGCCGATTTGTCTCTAACCTTCTTCAGAACGAGATATTGGCCACCTTGGGCGCCCGTACGGCCAAAATCAAGAATCCGACGGCTACTGATTTGAGCACAATCCTTCCGGAAGATGTGGTGGTGGGCAAGGCCCAGAAGGATGTGGTATTTGACGATGTAGCCATCGATGCCGCGCTGGCTAAACTGGATGGACTGGCAGGCCTGGACGAGGTAAAAATTGCTATCCATAACTTTGTGAAGAGCGCCCGATACCTGCACTCAATTGGGGAGCCTTATGTGGGCAAGGGTCTGCTGAGTTGGCGCTTTGTGGGTAACAGCGGCACCGGCAAGAGCACGGTGGCGGCGATTATGGCCCAGATTCTACGCGGAATGCGCCTCATTGCCAGCAGTCATATCACGGAGATCAAGGGCGAGCGTATCTTCGGCGTGTCTGAGCAGGACTGCGATACTGTGCTGAAAGAAACCGTGAAACGTGCCTGCAACGGACTCATTTTCATAGATGTGGATGACCCCAGGTTCATGTCTGACCGGGGTCACTACGCCCGCTACACCGAACTGATACGCCTGAAGGTGAAGGAACTTACCATTGAGTCAGGAGGGGAGTGTGCGCTCATTCTGGCCGAATTGGATGCCCCGAATGCGCCCGTTTCAGAGCAACTCTACGAGGCCGGCGTCTATGAATTTGACCATACGCTGGTGTTCCGTGACTATACGCCGGAAGAGTTGTTCGGTATCCTGGCTTACTGCCTGCACAAATTCAAAGTCTCGTTTAGCGATCAGGCAGCAGATCATCTGTCGGGCTATCTGCATACCATGAGCACCCACTATCGCGCCAATGCCCGCACCATGAAGCTCCTATCCCGAGCCATTTACCAAAAGGTAATTCTGCGTGAAAGTGCAGCCAAGGTTGTCCCGGACAAACACATAGTGGAGTTAGCCGATGTGGAAATGTTCAAATGGGATGGGAAGAAAGGGAAGATTGGATTCTAATTTATCCAACTTTTCGTATATTTGTACATATCTGATTATGAGGCCCGTGGTTAAATATCTGCTGCTCGTAGTGTTTCTGCTGATTTCAGAGACATTGTGGGGGCAGTCCGGGCTGTATACTGTTACCGGTAATAAGGTCAATGTCCGTGCGGGCCCGGGAACAGAATATCAGGTAGTGGGCTCCAGAAAAAAAGGGGATACCGTTACTGTCCTGTCTATCTACGATGCCAACTGGGCTAAGATCAGGCTGGGGAGTTCATTTGCCTATATGAGCCGAAAATATTTGGCGTATAAGGGCCCCCTTCCCGAACAGGAGAATGTAGCGCAGGCATCTTCGAAGGTGAAAGAAAAAGGGGCGTGGGATTCCCTTTACAAAATTGTTAAGGCTATCCTTTGGATTTGTGCCATCTTAATCGTGTTGGGTGGATGGCTGGATACGGAATGGGGTGGCCCGGCCCTGATGCTTCAGCTGATTACAGGCCTGGGGGCACTTGCCGGCTGGTATTTCTTTGGAAATGGAAAGGCCGGAGCGGTCATTGGCATGGGGGTGGGAGTGCTCCTGGCCATCCGATTTGTAGTCAATCAGTTGGATTGGGACTTTGGTGGAATCGGCCTGATTACTTATCTTCTTTGGTATCTGATTTCGCTGCCTTTCTATTTACTGGACTTGTTGCAGTTCTGGCTGGCTAAGCCCTGGCGTCCGTTCATGAAATCGAACCGACTCCCGGATAAGGCCAAACCGGGAATGCGGATCTTTTTGCGGATTTTGCAAATTCCGTTTTACATCGCATCCTTCCCTTTGCGGCTGGTCAATGCCGTGTACTATAACATCATCATACATAATTTGTATGAGCTGTCCAATTATGTCCTGGAGGTGGCCATTCCTTCCGACGATGAAGAAGGCGGGGAAGGATTCTGGAAATGGATCCTCTATCTCCCTGTACGTTTTATGAAGTATCTCGTCTACCATGGTATGCTCACTATTGTTGAAAGCCTGATCTGGACAGTGATAGACACCTTCGTTCCGGCTCTCACCCTTTACCATGGAACAGCGAAGTCCAGCACCGACAGTATGCTTTGCGAACCGAAACGCAATCAGCAACGCAAAAGTACTTCCGGCTGGCTATCTGGTATCTGGAATGTGGGTGGAGGTAATTATGCCGGTGACGGCATCTATTTCGGTATTTTCAGGAAGACTTTAAGGAACTATGAGAACGGTTCCGCCATTGTTGCCCGGGTGACCATGGGGAAGACCATCGATGTGGTCCTGATGCCGGATTATGTGTATAATCAGGCAGGACATCCCAACGCTTCCGCCGTTTCCAACTGGGGGTTGAATCACGGTTATGTTTCCGGCGAGTGGTGGCGGAAGGACAGAGGGACCCGGTGGTGGGAAATATGCCTGTATGACCGGCAGAACCGCTATAACGACAGTTGGCGGATCCGCCCCATCTATGCCATCAAATCAGATTCGGGTATTATGCAGCGTGTCTCCGGCGGAACCGCCCATTGGTTCTTCCGGGATATGGTTTTGCGGGATCTACGAACCAGCATAAAACGTTATTTTAAGAAATAGCCATGACAGATCAGGAAATTCTAGAGGGCTTGATCGCTCGTGATAACAAGATAACGTCGTATTTCTTCTTTACGCGTTGCCAGCCGTTATTTTACGGTATCATCAACGATGTTTTCGACCACAAGGCCGATTACGACGAGCTGGTAAACGAATTATATGCCCATCTGATGGCGGATGATGCCAGACGGCTCCGCATGTTCGAAGGCCGTTCCAACATCTATTACTGGTTGAAATCGGTGGCAAGAAACTTCTTTCTTGACAAAAAAATCCACGAGGCGGTGATAGAAAACGGGCACGATGACAGTCTTTTAGAAGAGGCCGGAAAAATAATAGATGATAACCCCGGCCAGCCTGACAAGAAACAGGAAGAAGAAGACATGCGGGTTGCCGCCATATTGGATCAGATCGAGAATGAGCGATACCGGCTCATTATCGAAAAGCACGTTCTAGAAGGAATGAGCTTCGACGAGCTTGAGAAACTGACCGGCATCAGCAAAGCCAATCTTTATAACATCAAGAAGCGCGCACTGAATAAGCTGGAGCAAATCATTAAGATTGCCCATACCAAGAGCGACTCGCTCTGTGCTGTCCGTTGCGAAGAGTATATTCTTCACTGTTTCGGTATCCATAAATCACTCGATGAACTGCGGGACCTCGCCTTGACCAAGGGTTGGCTCAAGGAAGACGGTGCCAGGGTTCAGGATCTGGGCAATACCGCCGAAGAGTACGGCCTGACAGTAGAAACCCTCGAAGATGCTACCTTACAAGACATTATGAAGGCCCTTGAGGAGAGAAAGCAGGTCCTGGCTGCGGTAGATGGCGGAGAATTGATTGGGGACCCTCTTGAGGAGAAGATGGAAGATGTTTTGGCGGGCGGTATCGTGGACCACTGCGTCGTGGTCCTGGGCGTGGATGTGGATATGGACGATGTGGCCCTGTTTGATCCTGCCTTCGGCCCCATTCCGCTTTCCGTTTCCATCGCCAACTTCCTGGATGCCTGGGCCGATTCCAACTACCATTGCGTACTCATCGGCAAATAAGGACATAGTGTGAAAAAATATTAGCGATGGTGATAGATTGTCCTTGCCATTGCGTCTTTACTGCGGACCAAAACGAAAAACACTATGCAAAAGAAACACATTCTCACCCTTACCAAAGAAGTCGGCAGGCTCTGGATTATCGAGGACGTCAATCCTTTCGGAATGAAATTCGAGCGCTTCTTTGACGAGAAACTCGGGCGCGATATCAGCAAACTGACTTTCATCGGTACTGCCAATTATGTCCTTGACATCCTCGCCGGTGACGCAAAGCGGATGGACATCGAGCTTTGCATGTCCTCAGAGCGTCTGGACCTTCCCGGCTGCGTGGAATTCGCCCTGGTCGAAATCGGCAGCCTCTCGGCCAAGTATCATGTGAACAACTGCCCCGGGAAACCCCAGTTGGAGGCCTGGATCAGTTCATCGGCCCGGCAAATCTTCAAGGAATATCCTGCATTCGCCTACATCAAAAAGAAGTAGCGGATGGGTGCGGGAGGCCTAGCCCATCACTACATCCAGTACCATCATCAGGGCGAAGCCGATGGCAAAGCCCACGGTTGCGATGTTGGAGTGCTCCCCCTGAGAGGCTTCAGGAACCAATTCTTCCACCACCACATAAAGCATGGCGCCGGCGGCGAAGGCCAGCAGGAAGGGCATCATAGGGGTTACGGCCGATGCCAGCAGAATCACCAGCGCGCCGCCGATGGGTTCGACGATGCCGCTGAGGGCGCCCACCCAGAAGGATTTCCAGCGGCTGTTTCCGGCGGCGCGCAGCGGCATGGAGATAATGGCGCCTTCCGGCACGTTTTGGATGGCGATACCCAGCGAAAGCGCCAGGGCTCCGGCCGCAGTCATGCCTGCGCCGCCGCTCAGCGCACCCGCTATGGCCACACCCACGGCCATCCCTTCAGGGAAATTATGGATAGTGACGGCCAAAGCCAGCATGGTGGTCTTGGAGAGTTTGCTTTTGGGGCCCTCCGGGCCACCCACGGGATGCAGGTGCGGCGTGATGTGGTCAATGAGCAGCAGGAAGGCAAAACCGCCCAGCAGGCCGATGGTCACCGGCACAACCCCGCCCATATCCATCCCGGGGATGAGCAGGGACCAAACGGAGGCGGCTACCATCACGCCCGAAGCAAAACCTAACAGAATCTTCTGTAACAGCTCCGGCATGTCCTTCTTCATGAAGAAAACAAAACCGGCTCCCAGGGCCGTCCCCAGGAAAGGTATCAATAATGCCAGTAAGGTATGATTCATAGGTATATGGTTTATAGCCGATCCATGCACCAGGCAAAAGCCCGTGCTAACCGGCCTTCGTTATCGTTGAAATGATGGCCCGGTTCCCACACGAGGGTACAGTTTTCGGGCGCAAACTGCTCCTGTAATAAGGCATACTGTTCCCGAAGGCAGTTTCCTACGCGGGCAATGGCCTGATTCCTCACGTGCTCTTCCTTGTCTCCCAGGCTCAGATAGACGGAATCGGCCAGGGGCAGGTGCTTTTGGGCATAAGGAATCCAGTCCTTGATCCAGACCGATGGAGAGGCGGCGGCAATGGCCTTGAAGCTATCGGATTGGGCCGATGCCCAGAGGGAGAACAGTCCTCCTAAGGAATAGCCGCCAAGGATAATGGGCAGGGGACCGAAGCGGTGCTGCAATTCCGGGAATAGCGACAAAAGAACGTATTCCAGGGTCTCCTGGGCGTGTTTTCCGGCTTCCGGTTCCCTGGAAATGTTGGCGTCCGGCCACGGCATCAGGTCCACGATCCAATCGGCCAGTTCAATGGTGGCCAGCACAAAGGGAACTGGACTTAGCTCGGCAATCTTATCGGCCTCCAAAGCCAGGATGGCGTTCTCATGACGGGCCGATGGCTGGATGAGGATGCAGGCCGGGCTCTCCGACCCGAATAATCGGCATGTCCTTTTGCCTATGAGCAGTTCCTGACTCATACTTTGGCCGCCCGGCTTTTACTAACCAGAATGACGCCGCCTACAATGGCCGAGGCCGCAACCACTTTCTGCCAGGTGAGGTGGTCCACGCCTGTCCAGATGCTCACTACGGTAGCGATGATGGGGGAAAGGTAATTGTACATGCTCACCAGGGTGGGCCGGATACGCTTCTGACCGAAGGGAATCAGGTGATAGGCGATGAAGGTGGCAAAAAGAATCAGATAGCCGATTTCCCAGCGCACAGGAACGGGAATGGCCGCATAATCCAAGGTGAACAATCCTTTGGCCGAGAAGGGGAGAGACATCAGCAGTGAGAACAGGAAAACCCACTTCATGAAGGTGACCACGCTGTATTTGGAAACCAGCGGACGGAAGATACCCAGATACAGGGAGAACGTGAGGCTGTTCAGCAGCAGCATAAACAGGCCCATGGGCGTGGTAGAGGATGCGCCGCCGGAATAGACGGAATTGAAGATGAGAAAGAGCACGCCTGCCAGGGCTATGGTTACACCGCCGGCTTTCTTCCCAGTGATGGGTTCGCCCACGAAGAAGTAGGCGATAATCATGGTGAATACCGGCCCCAGCGTGCCCAGAATGGCGGAATCGATGGCCGTGGCCATAGTGATTCCTACCAGGAAGGTCATCTGCGTCAGGAAGAAACCCAGGAAGGAGGCCAGGGCGATGCGTCCCATGTCGCCCTTTTCAATAGGTTCCTTCGGCTGGAAAAGCGACACCAGCCAGAAGAGGGCCGATGCTCCGATGGCCCGGAAGGAAAAAAGGACAGTGGGCGGTACGGCCGCAGAATTGGCGATATCCTTGCACAGCACCACATTCAGGCCGAATATGGTATATGCCGCTGCAATGGACAAATGTCCCTTTAACTGGTCTGTTGCCGTAAGTTTCATGGCTGCAAAATTAGTAAAACTCTTTTTCAACTCAGTTGCATCCTTTGTATTTTTTGCGTAACTTGGCCTCCATGAAGAAATTATTGACCTTTATGGCTGCTATTTGCGCTATCGGCTGCACCGGCAGCAAGACCACTATTTACGATTTCTCGGCCCAATCCAACAAGGGCGAGACAGTTCAGTTTTCCGATTACAAGGGCAAGGTCCTGCTCATTGTGAATACGGCCTCCAAATGCGGCTTTACACCCCAGTACGACGGCCTGGAGGCCCTTTATCAGCAATACGAAGACGCAGGCCTGGTGGTTATCGGCTTTCCCTGTGACCAGTTCGGCCATCAGGAACCCGGCACCAACGAGGAAATTGCAGAGTTTTGCCGCTTGAACCATGGCGTCACTTTCCCGCTGATGGAAAAGATTGAGGTGAACGGAGAGAATGCCCATCCCCTCTATCAATGGCTCTATTCGGAGAAGCCCTTTGCCGGATTTGGAGAGGGTGATACCGCCAAATTCATGGACCAGATGCTTTCCCGTAAGGATCCGGATTATGCCTCCAATCCCGATATCAAGTGGAATTTCACCAAGTTCCTCATTGACAAGAAGGGCAGGGTGGTAGCCCGTTTTGAGCCGATGGTTACCCCGGAGGAACTGGCGGCTTTTATTGAGAAGGAATTAAAGTAATCTTATGTACGACGTTACTCTTATCAGTGATACGGTACAGGACGGTATCCGCAAGACCACTTTCCAGACCTGTGACGTGGTCTGTTCCATGCAGATAGACATCGAAACCGAGGGCGATGTCATTCGCCGGGTTCAGTATACAAAAGGCTGTCATGGCAACACGCAGGGCCTGGCCAGGCTTTGTGAAGGCATGAAGGTTTCCGATGTGATTACCCGCCTGGAGGGTATCGACTGCAAAGGCCGCGGCACCAGTTGTCCGGACCAGTTGGCCAGGGCCTTAAAACAATGCAAAAAAAGAAGGTGACTAAAAAGTCAGATGACTGATTGGTCACCTTCTTTTTTTGTA
>CAMYWP010000013.1 GCA_947302825.1 uncultured Bacteroidales bacterium | reverse complement strand
GACCCCAGCTCTGGGAGTCGGCGTTGTCGTACACGCCCAGGGAGCCCTGGCCGTAGCGGTTCTGCATGGCCGGACGGGTGAATTCGCCGGTGAGGGCCACGGTGCCGGAGATGGTGATACCCAGACCGGGATTCTGTGCACCCTTCTTGGTGGTGATGAGGATAACGCCGTTACCAGCGCGGGAACCGTAGAGGGCGGCTGCGGAAGCACCTTTCAGGACGGTCATGGATTCCACGTCCTCGGGGTTGATGTCCTGCAGGCCGCTACCCATATCGGCCGAAGGATTCCAGAAGTCGTTGTTGTTGGCCCCCACGAAGTTGTCCATGGGAACACCGTCAATCACGATGAGGGGCTGGTTCAGGCCGGTGAGGGAGTTGTTACCACGGAGGATGATACGGGAGGAAGCGCCGGGACCGTTGGAGGAACGGACGATGGAAACGCCGGCCACCTTACCGGTGAGGGCGTTGGCCAGGTTGCTTTCGCGGGCATCCAGGAGGGCGTCGCCCTTCACATCCTGGAGTGCATAACCCAGCGTCTTCTTTTCACGCGTAATGCCCAGGGCGGTGACTACCGTGCCTTCCAGCATTTCGGAGTCCTCTTCCAGGATTACATTCACGGGGCCGCCGTTCCAGGTGATGATCTGGTTGGCATAGCCGATGCAGGAGATTTCCAACCGGTCGCCCTGGTTGACGCCCGGGAGGATGAAGGAACCGTCGATGTCGGTGATGGCACCGTTCTGGGTTCCCACAATCTGCACTGCCGCACCGATGATTCCCTCACCGGTTGCGTCTTTCACAGTTCCTTTTACCGTGTTCTGTGCCCAGGCGGCCAGGCTGCCCAGCATCAGCACCAGGGTAAGGGATACTCTGATTAAGCTTTTTTTCATGTGCATGTTAGTTAATGGTTAGTATTAAACAAGGTTTAGCATAATTGTTTGCAAAAGCATAGGATTTTTTGGTTGTATTATCTATTCTTATTGTTACAAGAGGCAAATATAATAAATAATTTACACAAAGGGCAATTTATTGAGAAAAAGTTAATTTTTCTGGGTACTGAAATAGTATAATTTATCCTCATTCAACAGGATGAAATAAGGCACAATGCTTTATTTGTACTTTTTAATAGCAAAAAAGCCATATAAAAATGCAACTATTTGTGAATAAATAGGAAGTTTTAAGTCTATTTTTTTAATTTTTGGGGTTAGTTTCAGTTCACAAATATAGTCTTTTTTTTTAAATAAGGAAAACTTCTTTATTAAAAAAACGCAATTTCCAATTCCGGAAATGAGAGTTTTTCCCGCACTTCGTGCGAGAGGGTGGGCAGCAGAAAGCGGGCATAGACCTTCTCCGTGACCAGGACTGAAGAATGTCCCAGTAAACGACTGATCAAGTGAACGTTTACCTGGGCCGAGTTAAGCGCTTTCACCGCAAAAGTGTGCCGGGCCACGTGCATGGTGAGCGGAAAAGGGAAATCCAACTGCCGTCCGATTCTGTCCAGCACCCCGCGCAGCGCGCGGTTCTTGTTGTCAATAGCCCGTGCCAGGGCGGCATCGTCCGTGAGGTCGAAATCCTCGGCCAAAAGACCGAATACGAATCGTGCCGATGGCCTCCGCGCATGCCATCGGCCTAAAATATCCAACGCCTGGTCCGACAACGGGATGGTGATGGGCGATTTGGATTTGAACGATACTTTGGACAGGCGGGACTGTTCCCGGCACACATGTTTCCACTCCAGCGTGATGATATCCGAGATACGCAGCCCGCAGGCGTGAAAAGAGAAGAAAAACAGGTCCAATGCGTTTCGGACGCCTTCTTTCGGGGTTTCCTTGTAATAACGTAACAGCGCCATCAGCTGTCCGTCGTTCAGATGATGGATTTCTTCCTGGTCATCGGGAGCCAGGCGTTCGGCTTCCTGGCCATACCTTCGGGGACGCGCCGGATAATAGGACCTTTCCAGATGGGAAAGCGTTTTGGCCGATACCAGGCCCTCTTTCCCGGCCGCTTTCAAGGTGAAAATCAAGGGGACCAGCTTTCGGTTCACCGTAGAAGTCTTGTTTCCCTTCCGGATGCAGTAAAGTTTATACTGTTCAATGAGTTCCTCGTCCAGTTCCCGTAATGACAGGGCGTGCTGATGCCGGACCGTTTGGCAGAAATGCCGAAAACTCTCCAACATGGACATACTGCCGTACCAGGTGTGAAAAGAAATTTCCTGAGCCTGGTAACGTCGGTTGTACAACGACCGGGCATAGCTGTAAAATTCAGTCTTCATAGTGTCATTCCTATTTATTCACAAATGGGCATTCGCCCCTAACCTAAAATAGCAATTATTTCCTAAACCAAAATCTATTATTAACCTTAAAACCAACAATGCACATGAAAAATCTCTTTCTGAGACTTGCCATGACCCTTGCTTTCTTGGCAGCAGGCGTAACGGCCTTCGCCCAGAATACGGTCACTGGTACAGTGAAAGACGCGGCCGGTGAACCTGTCATCGGAGCTTCTGTGTTTGTGCAGGGAACCCAGAATGGTACGGTTACCAATCTGGACGGTTCCTTCACACTCCCCAACGTGCGCCAAGGCGCTGTGCTCGAGGTTTCCTGCATCGGCTACGCCTCCCAGGTAATCACCTGGAACCGCGGTCCCGTGAATGTGATCCTGAGCGAAGACGCCGAGATGCTGGAGGGTACCGTCGTGACGGCTCTCGGTATCAAGCGCTCCACCAAGGCCCTGGGTTATGCAGTGACCGAGCTCAAGAGCGAGGAACTGAACCCCAACCTGATCAACCCCGTATCGGCCCTGCAAGGTAAGGTGGCCGGTGTGGAAATCAACGGATCTGATGGTGGTATGTTCGGTCGTAACAAGATCCTCATCCGTGGTGCTTCCACCCTGGGCAAGAACAACCAGCCCATCTTCGTGGTAGACGGCATCATCCTGGACAACGACGTCACCGACCCCTCCGCCGACTGGGATTCCAACAACCTGGACTATGGTAACCAGCTCAAGAACCTGAACCCGGACGACTTCGCCACCATCTCCGTGCTGAAAGGTGCTGCCGCTACCGCCCTGTACGGTTCCCGCGGTCTGAACGGCGCTGTGATCATCACCACCAAGAGCGGTCGTGGTTCCCGCGGCCTGGGCGTCAGCTTCACCCAGACCCTCGGCTTCGACAAGGTGACTTCCGGCCCCACCTTCAACAATGTCTTCGGTGAAGGTCTGTTTGCCGGTTACGGTGAATACGAGGACGCCGCCTCCCGTTGGGACACCAACCGCCCCAACATCTGGATGGACGGCACCACCGACGTTTTCTCCCTCAAGAAGGTTTACGACACCTATGGCACCGACGGTTGCTCCTTCGGTCTTCCTTTCGCCGCTGTGAAGAACATGGAATGGTACGACGGTACTGTCCGTCCCTACGAAGCCAAAGCCAACAACTTCGTAGACGCCTATAACGTGGGCTTCAACACCAACACCAACATCACGCTGTCCGGTGGCAACGAGAAGAGCTCCATCTACGCTTCCATCTCCGAGAAGTACAGCACCGGTACCCTCCCGAACAACAGCTTCAACCGTTTCAGCACCCTCTTGAAGGCCACGCACAAACTGAACAAGGCCATCGAGGTGGAAGGTTCCGTGAGCTTCACCAATTCCGAGCCCCGCAACGCTCAGCCCAACATCGGTGAAAACTTCATCAGCGGTACCTGGGACCGTACCTACGACGCCAAATACCTGCGCGACAAGTATAAGGGCGACCATGGCGGTCTGGCCCAGATAGCGTACGGCGACAAGTGGGGTTCCATCCCCGGCCGCGGCACCTGGTGGAGCATTTGGGAAAACGAGACCATTCAGAAGGAAACGGTGGTCCGTCCCAACCTCAAGATCACCATCCAGTTCGCTCCCTGGCTCAAGTGGGTCACCGACGGCAGTTTCAACTACTACTACACCCGTCAGGAGAGCAAGAGCCCGGATTCCGGCTATGCCAACTCCAGCGGCGGCGGCTCTTACTCCCTGAGCCAGAACACCAAGGAACAGACCAACATCAACACCAACTTCATTTTCGACTTCAAGATCGGCGAAGACTGGCAGATTGGCGGCTTCCTCCGCGGTGAATACTTCAACAACTACAACTTTGCCGTTTCCACCAGCACCAGCAGCGGTCTCATCGTGCCCAACCGTTATTTCATCGATAACTCCCGCGGCACCAAGAACGGTTCCGGTTCCATCAGCGCCACCAAGCGCATGCTCTCCGTGGTAGCCCAGGCCACCGCCTCCTTCCGCGACCAGGTGTTCCTGGAGGCCACCGGCCGTAACGACTGGACATCGGCCCTCATCTATGCCGATAAACACGGTAACTACTCCTATTTCTATCCTTCATTCAGTGCTTCCTGGCTGCTGCACGAGACCTTCGACCTGCCGAAGAGCATCTCCTTCTTCAAGCTGCGCGGCTCCATCGCCCAGGTGGGTAACGACACCGATCCGTATATCATCAATACGGCCTACACCGTGTCCCAGCTCAAGAACAACGGCAGCGACAAGTATTACATGACCATCCCTTCGTCTGTATACGACCAGAACCTGAAGCCCGAACGCAAGACATCCTGGGAACTGGGTGTGGACTATCGCATGTTCACCAACCGCATCGGCCTGGACTTCACCTTCTATAAGGAGAACACCCGCGACCAGATCATGAGCGTTTCCCTGCCCAGCGCCTCTGGTGTTTCCAGCGCCTTCATCAACGCCGGTAACATCCAGAACATGGGTATCGAACTGGCCCTGAACACCGTTCCCGTGGAAACCAAGGACTTCACCTGGGATTTGAACTTCACCTGGACCAAGAACTGGTCCAAGATCGTGGAACTGAGCGACCTGGTAGCCAACTACATCAAGCTGCAGGGCGATCCCGACTATGGTAACTACCGTATCGGTTCCGTGGCCAAGGTGGGTGGTACCTATGGTATCCTCATGTCCGATAAGATGCCTTTGAAGGACTACACCTACGACGATAACGGCAATATCACCGGCGGTTCCGGTCTCCCGGTTCTGTACAACTGGCAGACCAACTACGGTACCACCCTCATCCGCCGCAGCGGTAAGGTGGAGGAAATCGGCAACTCCGTGCCCGACTTCCTGGGTTCCCTCCGCACTTCCTTCCGCTTCAAGAGAGTCACCCTCTCCGCCTCCTTCGACGGCCGCTTCGGTGGCTATGTGGCATCCTATCCTTCCCACTATGGTACCGCTTACGGTTACCTGGCCACCGCTCTGAAGGGCTCCGATTCTGCTCACGGCGGTGTCACCTATACTTCCCGTTGGGACGGTCTCACCTACGACGACGGTATCATCCCCGAGGGTATCTTCCCTAAGGGCACCAACATCCCTCAGCCGGACGGCAGCGTCTATACTGTGGGTGGCGGCCAGTACGGCACCGGTGAAACCTTCGCCGAGGTTTGGAAGAACGGCGGTGTGGATCCTTGCCACGCTTCCTCCTGGACCTACTATACCAACAGCTGGGGCCAAGGCGTCATCAACGACAACTGGTTCACCAAGCTCAACTATATCTGCGTCCGTGATGTCTCCATCGCATGGTCCATCCCTGAGAAATGGGCCAACGCCATCAAGTGCCAGGGTATCTCCCTGCAGGCCAATGCCCACAACCTGGGCTACATCCTGAATACCATGCCCAACAAGGAGAATCCGGAGTCTGTCCGTGGTACGTCTGCCTCTGAGTTCCGTGTACGTAACCTGCAAGGTGTGACCACCTACTTCACCTTCACCATCAATGCTAGATTCTAATTTTGAAACGGCAATTACCATGAAAGCAAATAAAATATTCATTGCACTGTCTTTGCTCACGGTTGTAGGTCTCACCTCCTGCCGGGACAAGTTTGCCGAGCTCAACCAGAACCCGGCTGCTGTGACCGTTGCGGAGCCTTCCTACCTGGCTACCCGTGCCATGACCCTCTTTGAGACCAACGACTACACTTTCTGGTTCTACAACCAGCCGCTGTATGCCAAGTGGACCCAGATGGGTGCATCGGGCGCTTTCAGTGAGTCCACCTACAGCATGCCCACCGGTGTAAACCGGCAGACTGCTTATATCACCATGCTCAACTACCGCAACGATATCGTGAAGTTCATCGAGGCCAATGAGCGCCCGGATGCCGAGGCCTACGCCGCCATGTGCGGTGTCCTGGCCATCTACGGTGCCATCTACGCCATCGATATCAACGGCGATATCCAGTACACCGAAGCTTCCCAGTACCGTTACGGCGGCCCTCTGACGCCTGCTTATGACAAGGTGGAAGACCTGTACAATCTCTTCGTGGAAGAGCTGGACGAGTACATCTCCGTTTTCCGCGACGACACCCAGGTGGTTGTCGCCAGCCAGGATATCATCTACGGCGGCGACATGAAGAAGTGGGCCAAAATGGCCAACACCCTGAAGCTCAAGATTGCCGTGCGCCTGTACGGCCAGAACGCCAGCAAGGCCGGTCAGATCGCCCAAAGCGTCCTGTCCAACCCTGCCGGTTACATCGACAGCATGGACGATGCCTTCATCTATCATAAGGCCGATGCCGCCACCGGCGGCGACCTGGCATACCAGACCGGTAACTCCTATTCCGGTTGGATTGCTTCCTCCAGTGAGAACGTCATCAACTTTATGGTGGACAGCCGCGACCCTCGCGTGCGCTTCTTCTACTACAAGAACGGCTTCAACTCCAAGGTGATTCAGGAATTCATCGACGAAGGCAAGACCGCCGATCTTCCTCCTTTCGTGAAGGATAATATCATCCTGGACGAAGATGGCAACTTCGATTCCTACATTCTGGGTGAGCCCTGGTGCCGTTACTATGGTATTCCTATCGTATGGACCATGTCCCCTGAATATGACGAATACCTTGGCGTGTACTTCGAAACCACCGACCGTTATCAGCTCGCCGTGGGCGATGCCAAGAAGAGCTACAGCTGGTCTTCCGGCCTGAACGAGGAAATGATCCGCGGCCGCGTGGACTTCCAGGTTCCTACCATCCCCGGCGGTCCTGTGATCCAGGATACCGAAGACGTTCCTTGGTGGGGTCTCTATCTGGGTGCCGGTGAAACCAACCTGTACCTGGCCGAGCTCCGTCAGCTGGGCGCCATCTCCACCGGATCGGCCCAGGCCTATTATGAGAGAGGTGTAGAACTCTCCGTCAAGGAGTGGGACTACATCGCCGGCAAGAACAAGATCCCTTACTATGGCACCACTTACGGCTACGATCCGCTTGAGGTGAGCATCGAACTGAAGGACGGCGAAATCGCCGCCATGCTGGCCACCGACGCTGTGAAGTGGGATGGTTCCATGGAGAAGATCTATCTGCAGCAGCTGATGAACTTCACCATGATGCCCGACGAACTGTTTGTGACCGCCCGCCGTTCCGGTTATCCGAAGGTGGGATCCAGTCTCCTTCCTCTGGTAGACTTCGGCAGCAAGTTCGCACTCACCGCTATCCCGCGCCGCTTTGAGTTCACCGAACCTTCTCCCACCGATATCATGCACGATATCCGTCTGGCCAACCTGAAGGATCAGGGCTTCACCCCTGGTACCAACCAGTCCGGTCCTGGCTTCACCTCCACCTCCGTGCTCAACACCGAGCGCGTATGGCAGGACAAGAACGCTCCCCAGTGGGGCGAAGGCAAGTAGGCCTGATTTTTGCAACGAAACAGGCGGCGTGCGTTACGCCGCCTGTTTTTTAACTGTTTGATATGAAACGTTTTTTGTCCGTTCTGTTTGCGAGCGTCCTTCTGGTTTCCCCGCTGGCCGCCCAGCAGCGTTTTTTCCTGTTCCCGGAATTCGTACCCGGAGAAATCTCCTTCAGGGGATTCTCCCGTCCCGAAAAAGTGGTCATGAACATTGACGCCATGGGGCAGAAGATTTTCTACCTGCAGGGCGAAACCCTCATGGAACTCACCAATGCTTCCATGATCGATTCCATCCGGGTGGAAGGTAAGAAGTTCGTGATGAAGGAAGACTTGATCAGCGAGGAACTGGCCTGGCCCGGCGACACAGTCTATGTGAACTGGAAGTTCAAGAATGTGAATAAAGGTTCCAAGGGAGCTTTGGGCGCCACCACGCAGGCCAAGGTGGAAGTGGTGCAGTCCTTCGAGTTTTCTCCCGCCACGCCCTTCCCGGTGGCCGATTGGCACCGCTATTCCATGGACGAGGACGGCTCCTATAGTTCTATAGAGGTGTGGCAGCGCAAGGGTGACAACACCTATTTTTTCACTCTCGATGGCACGGAATACAAGGTCAAACGCCTGAAAGACCTGTACAAGGCCTTCCCGGATAAGGCACCCGCCCTCAAAGAGTTTGTCAAGGAGAAAAAGTACACCATGGAGAACGCCCAACAAGCCCTCTCCGTCATTGCCTACCTGAAAACCCTGTAATCTGTCTTACAGGGCAAACTTCAGGGCAATAGGTTCTTGCTTAAGGCCTTTGGGAAGTTTTAGAGTAACCTGGTCACCTTTTACGGTGGCCTTTACTTTTTTGCCGTTGTTCAGGATGATGACCTTGCCATCCTTGGGCAGGTTGCCGGTCCAGGTGAGGGTAGCGGGCAGGTTTTCATCGTCCGGCAGGGCATATACGGCATAGAGCGTCTGGCCGTCCTTGGAGGCATTGAACCAAAGGTTGCCGTCGTTGTATTTTTCCGTGATGCGCGTGCTGTAGATGGCTTCGCCGCAACGGCCCAGCCACTGCCCAATCTCCTGCAGGATTACTTCGGCCTCTTTCTCGATGATGCCTTCCGGGGTAGGACCTACTCCCAGCACGAAGCAGCCGCCTTTGGCCACGATTTCGGCCAGGATATCAATGACCTTGCGGGCGGTCTTGTAGTTGCGCCGGGGCGTCCAGCCCCAGTCGTTGCCCAGGGTGATGCAGGACTCCCAGGGGTGGTCGATTTGCCGATCGGGTACGCTGCGTTCCGGGGTCTGGTAGTTCTCGTTGGGGCCCTGGATGGTACGGTCTACGCAGATGAGGCCCGGGCTCACGCGGCGGGCTTCCGGGAGAATGGCGTCCAGGCCCACTTGGTCGCCGCGGATCCAGCCGCCGTCCAGCCACAGGATGTCCAGCTGGCCATATCGGCCTCCTGTGAGCTCCGTGAGCTGATTTTTAGTGAAGGTGACATAGTTCTGCCACCAGTCCGGATGCTGGTCCACCTTATAATTAATACCGCGGCGCGGGGTTGCGTAATAGGGGTTCCAGAACCACTGGCAGTGCCAGTCGGGCTTGGAGAAGTACGCGCCGGTCCAAAGCCCGGCTTTGCGGAAGGCCTCGAAGACGTATTTGGCGGCATCGGCCTTGGGATTCCCGGCGAAGGGGCCGGCCTTGGCGATGGAAAAGTCCGTATAATGGGAGTCGTACAGGCAGAAGCCGTCGTGGTGTTTGGTGGTGAAAATCATGTATTTCATACCGGCGTCCTTGAACACCTGCGCCCACTGCTCCGGGTTGAAATCCACGGGATTGAACTCCTTGGACAACCCCCAGTACCACTGCTTGTAGCCTTCGTAGGTGGTGCCGGACGGGCGGCGGATCCAGTCTTCGTTGCAGATGTTCCAGGATTCCACGATACCGGGGACGGAATAGAGTCCCCAATGCATGAGTACGCCGAACTTGAGGTCCTGCCAGGCGTCCAGTTTTTCCAGTACGGCCGGGTCCGTGGGCCACTCGTAACCATCGGCCTGCTTATGTACGAAACTGTTTTCCTGGGCGGCGGCCCCCAGCGTAAAGGCCAGTGCCAGGGTAAGGAGGGTAATTTTTTTAGTCATAGTTGGAGCGTTAATACACAAATATAGTTAATTTTGTTGAGATGAAAAGAAGAACCTTCCTCAAAGACGCCGCATGGGCCAGTGTACTGGCTGCCGCGGCACCCTCGCTCACTGCCTGTTGCAAGGCCGATGAAGCGAGTAAGAAAAAAGTGAGTTTGTCGGCCACCTTGCCCTATCGGGCCGACGGTACCTTTACCGTGGTGCAGTTCACGGATACGCATTACATTGCAGGAGACCCCCGCAGTGCCCGGGCGCTGGAATGCGTGAAGGATGCCCTGGAGGGCGTGAAACCGGATTTGGTTATCCATACCGGAGACATCCTCTTCGGTAAGCCGGACCTGCAGAGCGCCAAGGAGATTCTCACGCCGCTGGCCGAAAGTGGCATCCCCTGGGCGGTAGCGCTGGGTAACCACGACTCCCAGTTCGGCTCTTCCCGCGAGGAGGTGTATTCCCTTGTCCGGAGCCTGCCCGGCTGCCTGAACACAGCGCCGGACCCCGCCGTGTACGGCTGTTCCAACGATGCCATCGGGCTGGAAGGAGCCAACGGTCCGGACCGGGTGTTCTACCTGTTCGACTCCATGGATGCCGTCATTCTCAAAGGGCTGGAAGAGGTACATTCCTACGATTATATCCGATCCTCCCAGCTGGAGTGGTATAAGCAATTGAGTCAGAAGCTCCAGGACGGCCATGGCAGCCTGCCCGTCCCGGCCCTGGCGTTTTTCCATATCCCGCTCCGGGAAATCGAGCGGGCCTTGCTGGAAGCACCGAACAAGATTCTGATCGGCAACAACTGCGAGGAACCCTGCCCCTCCCGCGTGAACAGCGGTCTGTTCGGCCTGTTCCTGGAAAGGGAAGATGTGCAGGCCATCGTCACCGGCCATGACCACAACTGCGACTACGTGCTCAAAGGAGAAACCAGCATCTGGTTCATCTATGGCCGATTCAGCGGCTGCGACACCGTATACAACGATTTGGGACGGGACGGCGTATCGGCCGATAAAATCTCCGGCTGCCGCGTGTTCCGCTTCCACAAAGGCCAGGCCGGTTTCCGCACCTGGGTGCGCCTGATGGGCGGCGAAGAGCAAAACGCCGTGGACATCATATAAGCTATTTTTCTTATCTTTGTAAGAACCAAACTACTGACCATGCGAAAATTAACCCTTTCCCTTCTGGCTGCCATGGCCCTTTTGTGCGCCTGCACCTCCCAGAAAGCCACTTTCCCCGTCTATGCCTGGCAGGGCATCAATGAAAAGACCGATTTTGACAAACTCCAGCAGGATTTCCGCTATTGGAAGTCCCAGGGTCTGGTGGGCGTCTGCATCGAGAACAGCAATCCGGAGCTGGTGGCCAAGGCATCGGCCCTGGCCCACGCCGAAGGCCTGGAATACCACGCCTGGATTCCCTGCATGCTGCGCGGGGATAAACCGCACGACTGGTATGCCGTGAACCGTCTGGGACAGCCGGCCGATGAATATCCCGCGTACGTATCCTATTATAAGGCTATGGATCCCCGCAATCCCAACGTGCATAAACTGCTGGTGGACCAGATGACCGAAATTGCCCAAATTCCGGACGTGGACTACGTACAGCTGGACTACATCCGCTACCCGGACGTGATTCTTTCCCGTGGCCTGTGGGATAAGTACGGCTTGGTAATGGATGAAGAATACGCTCCGGCCGATTACTGCTACTGCGACGACTGCGTAGCGGCTTTCAAGGAACTTACCGGCATTGACATCAAGGCCGTGGAGGATCCTTCCAAGGTGAAGGAGTGGGCCCAGTTCCGCTGCGACCAGGTGACTGCGCTGGTGAATGAAATTTGCGCCGCCGTACACGCCCAGGGCAAGAAAGTGAGCGCCGATGTCTTCCCCGGTCCCAAGTCACACGCCTATTGGATGGTGCGCCAGGAATGGAACAAATGGGATGTGGACATGATTTTCCCCATGAACTATAACGACTTCTATCTGCAGCCGGCCGAATGGGTTGGCGAAGTAACGGCCGAAGAAGTGCAGTCCGTTCCGGACAAGCCCGTGATCAGCGGCCTGTTCATCTGCCGCGAATGGAAGCGCAAAGTGGAACTGGAAGACCCTGAGCAGAGCGGTCTCATTCCCGATGAGATTCCTGTGGCCGTGAACGGTGCCCGCGCCGCCGGTGCGGCAGGCGTGTGCCTCTTCACCCCCGGCAGCATGACGCCCGAACACTGGGCGGCCCTGGCCAAAGCCCTGAAATAATCGGCCTATAATATAATGGTATTAAAGCGACTCGGCAACGGGTCGCTTTTTTTGCAATTCATGAAAAATGTTTAACTCTGCAAGCTATACCCGGTTGATAATAATAAATTTTATTAACCTAGACGCTATGAAATTCGAATTAAAAACACATATTGACCTTCTGGTCTTAAAGGCTTGCTTCATAACAAACCATTATAACCCAATTATCAACTAAATCCAAAATTATGTTCAAAAAGCTTCAGTCAGCTCTGCTGATGGCCTTGATGGTGACGTTCACCTTCATGGCCTCTGCCCAGAACCGTACGGCTACCGGTGTTATCTCCGATAATATCGGCCCTGTCGTCGGCGCTGGTGTAGTTGTCGCCGGAACCAACAACGGTGCCATTACCGATGTAGACGGTTCCTTTACACTTAACAACGTGCCCATGGGCGCCACCATCCAGGTGACCTGCATCGGGTACGTTACGGTGGAATACGTCTTTGACGGTACTCCTGCCAAGATCGTCCTCAAGGAAGACAGCGAACTCCTGGACGAGGTAGTGGTCACCGCTCTGGGTATTTCCCGTGAAAAGAAATCCCTCGGTTATGCCGTACAGGATGTTAAGGCGGAAGAACTCACCCGTGGTGGTGGCGTGACCCTCACCGATGCCCTCATGGGTAAGGTGGCCGGTCTGTCCATCAACAATTCCGCTACCGGTGCCGGTGGTTCCACCCGTGTGGTCCTCCGTGGTAACTCCTCCCTCTCCGACAACAACGAACCTCTGTACGTTGTTGACGGTGTTCCTTACGACAACGGCGGTATGCCGGGCGCCGACCAGGCCGGTCTTTGGGGTTCCAAGGACCACCAGGGTGGTGCATTCGACATCAACCCCGAAGACATCGAGAGCGTTTCCGTGCTGAAGGGCGCAACTGCTGCCGCTCTGTACGGTTCCCGCGCCGGTAACGGTGTCATCCTCATCACCACCAAGAAGGGCGGCAAGGGCCAGGAGAAGATCGGTGTCAGCTACAGCGGCAAGTTCACCTGGTCTCCCGTCGCCTATTTCCCGGCCCTCCAGAACAAGTACGGCCAGGGAACGCTGGGCGAGTATGACAAGCAGGCCACCGGTTCCTGGGGTCCTGAAATGAGCGCCACCCGCACCGAGGACAACTGGTGGGACGGCACCTCCAAGATCCCCTTCATCGGCACGGAGAATCCCTGGAAGGAATTCTACCGCACCGGGAACAGCCAGAGCAACAACGTGACCCTCGCCGGCGGCGGAAAGGACAACCCGTTCCGTCTCACCCTCGGTTACGACAACACCAACTCCGTGGTGAAGAACTCCAACATCAAGCGCACCAGCGTGGACTTCGTCACCAGCAACAAGCTCACCGACTGGCTCCAGCTGGACGTGAAGGCCAACTACGTGAACACGGCCGGTAACAACCGCCAGCCCCGCGGTGCGTACGGTTCCTCCTTCGGCATCCTCACGATGCCCCGCAACATCAGGATCTCCGACCTCGCCGAGCACTGGCTCGATGCCAACGCCGCCGCGGCCGGTGCCGGTGCGGAAGCCCAGATCAACTGGCACGAGGTGAGCCCGAACTGCCAGAACCCGTTCTTCATCCAGAACAACCTGGTGAACGGCGACTCCCAGAACAAGTTCTTCGGCGTGGGTTCCCTCACTATCAACCTGATGAAGAACCTGACCTTCAAGGTGAAGGAAGGCATCACGTGGGCCAGCGTGACGGACAAGACCACGCGTCTGTACGACACCTCCGGCTTCAACTGGCCCGAGTACTCCCAGAAGCAGTCCACCACCCTCGAGAACAACCTGGAAGGCCTCCTCTCCTACAACAACAAGTTCGGCGACTTCGAGTTCGGCGCCAGCGTGGGCGGCAACATCATGCACTACAAGAGCGAAACCCTCCGCGCCGTCGCCAAGAACATTCCTTTCTCCGGTGCCTATTACATCCGGGCCGGCCAGCTGGACGGCGACACCTACAACGACATCTACGAGAAGGAAATCCAGTCCCTGTACGCCTTCGCGAACCTGGGTTGGAAGAACTTCCTCTTCCTGGACGTGACCGCCCGTAACGACTGGTCCTCCACCCTCCCGGCCGCGAACCGCAGCTACTTCTATCCTTCCGTGAGCGTTTCCTACCTCCTCACCGGCATGCTCGACGAGATGGGCGTGAGCTACGACAAGGACATCCTCGACTACGGCAAGCTCCGCGCATCCTGGGCCAAGGTGGGTAAGGATACCGATCCTTATCAGCTGATGACCCTGCTGGGCACCACCAGCGGCATCAACGACCTCAACTACATCACCTACCCGACCACCCGCGCGAACGCCAACCTGAAGCCCGAAATGGTGACTTCCTGGGAAGTCGGTACCGAGTGGCACTTCTTCAAGAACCGCCTGGGCCTCGACCTCACCTACTATCACTCCAACACCGTGAACCAGGTGATGCGCATCGACCTCCCGTACTCCTCCGGCGTGCAGCGCCAGTGGATCAACGCGGGTAACATCCAGAACCAGGGTATCGAGTTCCAGCTCAACGCCGACTTCATCCGCACCCGCGACCTCACCTTCGGCGCCACCTTCAACTTCGCCAAGAACTGGAACAAGGTCCTCGAGCTCTACCACAATGCCGAAATGGGCATCGACGTCGACCGCTATTCCCTGGGCGGCATCAACTTCGCCTCCTCCGGCGACGGTACCGTCTATGCCATCGAAGGCCAGCAGATCGGCACCTTCGTGGCCACGGGTTACAAGCGTGACGCCAATGGCAACAAGGTTATCGGCACGAACGGCCTGCCCGTCATCGAGTCCAACAAGGAGATCGCCAGCGTGGCGCCGGACTTCACCGGTTCCTTCGGCCTCAACTTCGCCTGGAAGGGCCTGAGCTTCAACGCCCTGTTCTCCTTCCAGAAGGGTGGCAGCCTGTATTCCGCGACGGAGTACATGACCCTGCACAGCGGTACCGGCCTCCGCACGCTCGACCGTAACGAGCGCGTCATCGAAGGCGTCCTAGAGGACGGTTCCAAGAACAACAAGCCTGTGACGGCCCAGAACTTCTGGAACAACATCCCGATGGAGGAGTGCGTCTATGACGCTTCCTTCCTGAAACTGAGCGAGCTTTCTCTCGGCTACAGCCTGCCCAAGAAGTTCCTCGAGCGCACCTTTGGCGGCTATGTGGACAATGTCCGCGTCTCCGCCGTGGGCTCCAACCTCTTCTACTTCATCAAGCACACCCCGGGCACCACGCCGGACGGTGCGCACACCGAAAGTTCCCTCATGGCGACCGCGCTTGACCTGTGCCCGTATCCGGCCACTCGCAACTTCGGCGTCGCCATCAACATCGGCTTCTAATCTAAAGGGAGACAATGAATATGAAAAAGTTTATCATACCTGTCCTTGCGCTCCTCGCCCTGGCTTCCTGCACGGCCAAGTTCGACGAGATGAACAAACCCACCACGGGCCTTACCATGGACTCTGCGCAGCCGATGTACATCTTCGGCCGGACGCTGTACAACGGTTCCTCCAACGACCACCAGCGTAACTTCAACCTGAACGACGACATGTACGCCCACTACTTCGCCCAGGGCCTCGGTTGGACCGACTTCTGGCGCTACAACGCCGGCTGGGGCGACATTTACTGGCGCGACTTCTACACGGACCGTCTCCAGGAATACTGGCTCATCGACGAAATCTGCGGTGACCAGGCCGAGTACAAGTGCATCAAGGCCGCCAACGACGTGTGGAACGTCGTCCTCTGGCTCCGCGTGATCGACCGTCACGGTGACGCCCCTTACTTCGACGCCGAGGGCAAATTCGGCGCCGGCAAGGGTACGACCCTCCCGTACAGCAAGGTCGAGGACATCTATGCCGACCTGATCAGCCGCCTGAAGGCCGACGTCGCCGCTTTCGGCAACACGGCCGGCCAGTTCGACTTCGCCGCCTACGACTTCCTGTTCAACAACGACTGGAACCAGTGGAAGAAGTTCGCCAACACCCTGATCATGCGTCTTTCCATGCGTTACTCCAAGACCGACAAGTTCAAGGCCGACTTCGTGGCGGCCGCCGGCGGCTGCTTCGACAGCCCGTCCGACTACGCCCGCATCAGCTGCGACACCGGTGTCTGGGGCGACTACTACGACCGTACCTTCAACGACTGGTCCAACACCTTCACCAACTGCGACTTCATGAGCATGATGAACGGTACCAACAAGGGTTACAAGACTGGTGTCGTGGATCCTCGCCGCGCCTTCTTCTTCCTGCCCGGTACCGCCGAAGCAACTGCCGGTAACAGCAATTGGGACGGTTATCCTTTCGACTACACCTCCGACACCGAGGCTACCATCGTGAAGAATCACGGCGGCAACAAGTCCTACGCTCGTCTGAACATGTACAACGTGGATGGTTTCTTCCACTACAGCAAGGCTGGCAACGAGAACCTCTCCTGGTGCTATGGCTCCTACTCCGAGGCTCTGTTCCTGAAGGCCGAAGGTGCCCTGCGCGGCTGGATCTCCGGTGATCCCGAGGCTCTCTTCAAGCAGGCTATCAAGGCTTCCATGGACGAAATCGGCATTTTCATCACCCGTTCCGGCGGTAAGGCCACCATCAGCGAGGCCGAGGCCAACGCCTACATCGCCGCTCTGCCTGCCTTCGGTTCCACCAAGGAAGAGAAACTGCGTTCCATCATGATCCAGAAGTGGATTGCCCTGTATCCGAACTCTGTGGAAGCTTGGGCCGAACAGCGCCGTACCGGTTATCCGGACTACTACAGCGGTGTTCTTACCTATCCTGCCGTGAGCGCCAGCTCCGGTGTGAGCGTGGGTAACATCATCCAGCGCATCCCTTATCCTCAGAACGAGTACAACACCAACGCCGGCAATATTCCTTCCGAGTTCTCCGACTACAATGCCAAGAACATGGAGAAGGGTATTATCTGGAGTCTGAAGGGCACCGGCACCCAGAGTGCCACCACCGCTCCTTCCAATGCGTTCTAATAGTTTCGGATTGTTCTTTCAAGGCTGGCCCCTTACCGGGGCCGGCCTTTTTGTTTTATCGGCGAGAATGGTTATCTTTACACGAATAAAACCACATTTATGAAACGCTACCTTCTCCCCCTTGTGGCCCTGCTGGCCTGGGCCTGCTGCAACGAGGCTCCCAAACAGAAGACGGATCCTGTGGACTATGTGAGTACCCTGACGGGCACACTGTCCAAGTATGAGATTTCCACGGGTAATACTTATCCGGCCGTGGCCGTTCCCTGGGGCGCCCATTTCTGGACCCCGCAGACCGGCCGCAACGGCGACGGCTGGACCTATCGCTACGATGCCACCCATATCCGCGGTCTCAAGCAAACGCACCAGCCCAGCCCCTGGATCAACGACTACGGCGCCTTCTCCATCATGCCGGTAACCACCGGTCCGGTGTTCGAGGAAAACGAGCGCGCCAGCTGGTTCTCCCACAAGGCCGAAAAAGCTACGCCCTATTATTACAGCATCTATCTGGCCGATCACGACGTAACGGCGGAACTCACGCCCACGGCCCACGCCGCCGCCTTCCGTCTCACCTATCCGGAAGGGGACTCCTACCTGGTGGTGGACGCCTTTGCCGGCGGTCATGTGGAACTGGCCGATGCCAACACCCTGGTGGGCTATACCGTGCACAATCACGGTGGCGTGGCCGAAGGGTTCAAGAACTGGTTCATCGTGAAGTCCGATACTCCGTTCGCCGCATGCCCGGCGCGCGACGATGTGGCCCTGGTGGGTTTCAAAACCACCCGTGGCCAGCAGGTGAACCTGCAGGTGGCTTCTTCCTTCATATCGGCCGAACAGGCTGCCCTGAACCTTAAGGAGGTGGCCGGCGGCTTCGAGTCCGTGAAGGCATCGGCCCGCCAGATCTGGAACGAGACCCTGGGCCGTGTGGAGGTTTGCGACGATAACATCGACCACCTGCGCACCTTCTACAGCTGCCTCTATCGCAGCCTGCTGTTCCCGCGCGACCTGTCGGAAATCAATGCGGCAGGGGAGCGGGTGCACTACAGCCCGCACAATGGCCGCGTGGAGAAAGGCTATTTCTTCACCGATACCGGCTTCTGGGATACTTTCCGCAGCCTGTTCCCGCTGCTGAACCTCATCTATCCGGAAACATCGGCCAAGGTGCAGGAAGGCCTGGTGAACGATTATCTGGAAAGCGGATTCCTGCCCGAATGGGCCTCCCCGGGCCATCGCGGCTGCATGGTGGGCAACAACAGCGCCTCCGTGGTGGCCGATGCCTGGCTCAAGGGCATCCGCGGCTACGACATTGACAAACTGTGGGAAGCCGTGCTGCACGACGCCCACGCCGTCCATCCGGAGGCTTCTTCCACGGGCCGACTGGGATGGGAATACTACGACAAGCTGGGCTATGTTCCCTGCGATGTGAACATCCGCGAGAACGCCGCCCGCACGCTGGAATACGCCTATGACGACTGGTGCATCTGGCAGCTGGGTCTGGCCCTAGGCAAGTCGGAAGAGGAACTGGCGCCTTACAAGAAAGCCGCCCAGAACTACCGCAACCTGTACGACGCCGAGGTGGGCCTCATGAACGGCCGTGCCCAGGACGGCACCTTCCGTCGGCCTTTCTCCCCGCTTAAATGGGGCGGCGACTTCACCGAAGGCAACAGCCTGCACTATACCTGGAGCGTGTTCCACGACATGCAGGGCCTCATCGATATGATGGGCGGGGCCGATGCCTTCAACGCCTCCATGGACAACGTGTTCCAGATGCCGCCCAAGTACGACGACAGCTATTACGGTTTCCCCATCCACGAAATCACCGAAATGACCGTGATGGGTATGGGCAACTACGCCCACGGCAACCAGCCCATCCAGCATATGCTGTACCTGTACGACTGGAGCGGCCAGCCTTGGAAGACGCAGGCCCGCGTGCGCGAAGTGATGGAGAAATTCTACAGCCCCTGGGCCGATGGTTACTGCGGCGACGAAGACAATGGCCAGACATCGGCCTGGTATGTCTTCAGCGCCCTGGGCTTCTATCCCGTATGCCCCGGCTCCGGCCAGTACGCCCTGGGTACCCCGCTGTTTAAGAAGGCGGTGGTGCACCTGCCCGGCGGAGATGTGGTCATCGACGCTCCGGCCAATGCGGCCGATGCCTGCTATGTATCGGCCCTCAAGCTCAATGGGAAAGCCTGGGACAACAACTACCTGAACCACAGCGATCTGGCAGGTGGTGCCAAGCTCCAGTTCACCATGAGCACCGAGCCTTCCCTCACCCGCGGCACCGCCCCCGCCTCCGCACCCTACTCCATGACCACTGGCCAGTAAGTCCCTGAAATTGAATAACTTGTGAAAAGTAATCGTTCAAATTTGCGACGATTACTTTCAGTAAAATGTTGAGATAGAATATGTTACGTGCCATCTTTTCCGCATCTCTTTTGTGCGTATGCCTGTGTGCATGCGCGCAGAAGTATCCCGACCAGCGCCCCGCACAGCAGGACCGCCTCTTCGTTTCCCAGGCCGTGGAGGCCAAGATTGCCGAAGTGGCGCCCCAGCTGAAGAACCCCAAGCTGCGCTGGATGTTCATGAACTGCTTCCCTAACACGCTGGACACCACCGTCCACTACGATGAAGCCACCGGCCTCACCTTTGTGTACACGGGGGATATCCACGCCATGTGGCTCCGGGATTCCGGCGCCCAGGTATGGCCGTACGTGGACCTTTGCCAGAACGATGAACACCTGCGCAAGATGCTGGCAGGCGTGATCCGGCAGCAGTTCACGCTCATCAACATCGATCCCTACGCCAATGCGTTCAACCAGGGTCCCACCGGTGATTTCGGAGACCCGGACGATACCGGTAAACCCCAGGATCCCAATGTGTTCGAGCGCAAGTGGGAGATTGATTCACACTGCTATCCCGTCCGTCTGGCGTACCATTACTGGAAAGTGACCGGAGATACTTCCATCTTTGACGATCTCTGGCTCAAGACCATCGAGACCACGTTGGAAACTTTCACCACCCAGCAGCGCAAGGACGGCGACGGCCCGTACTACTTCCTGCGCGTCACGGACCGCCAGCTGGACACCAAAGCCCGCGTGGGCCTGGGCCATCCCATCAAGCCGGTGGGCCTCATCGCCTCCAGCTTCCGTCCCTCGGACGATGCCACCCAGTTTGAATTCCTGGTTCCCTCCAACTTCTTCGCCGTGAGCATCTTACGCAAGGCAGCGGAAATTCTGGCCGATGTGAACCACAACGCCGCCCTGGCCGCTCGATGCACGGCCCTGGCCCAGGAAGTGGAGGATGCCCTGAAGCAGTATGCCATCGTGCATCACCCGGAGTTCGGCGACATCTACGCCTATGAGGTGGACGGCTTCGGCAATGTATATCTGATGGACGATGCCAACGTCCCGTCCCTGCTGGCCCTGACCTATCTGGATCCTTCCATGGCCTCTGATCCCATCGCCCAGAATACCCGCCGCTTCGTGTGGAGCGACTCCAACCCTTACTTCTGGCGCGGCAAGGCAGGGGAGGGTATCGGCGGACCGCATATCGGCAAGGAAGCCGTCTGGCCCATGAGCATCATGATGAAGGCCTTCACCGCCACCGACGACGCCGAAATCAAGGACTGCATGGAACAGCTGCTCCGCACCGACGCCGGCCTGGGCTTCATCCATGAAAGCTTCCACAAGGACGACGCCACCAACTTCACACGCCCCTGGTTCGCCTGGCAGAACACCCTCTTCGGCGAACTGGTCCTCAAACTGGTGGCCGATGGCAAACTCCCCCTGCTGAACAGCATAAAATAATGAAGGTCGGACTTTTCATCGACACCTGGTATCCGATGGTGGACGGTGTTATCAAGGTGGTGGACAATTATGCCCGCCGTCTTGTCCGATACTGCGAAGTGGAGGTCTTCTGCCCGGAGACCCGGGACTTCTCGGAGGAGGAAGACGCCAAGCTGCCCTACAAGGTGCGGCGCTGCCATGCCCTGCCGCTGATCAATTTCGATTATGATATCCCGGCACCGGCGCTGGACCCGCTCTTTGAGGCACAGCTCATCCGCAGCGGGATAGACCTTGTGCACATCCATTCCCCGTTTTCGTTGGGTCTCGCCGGGGTCCTGTACGCCAAGCTTTACCGCTTGCCGGTAGTGGCTACCCTCCATTCCCAATATAAGCAGGACTTCGAGAAGCCGTTGAAATTCAAACCGGCGCTGAATGTGGCCATGAGCGGTATCATGCGCGTGTTCAACGCCTGCGACGAGTGCTGGGCCGTGAATGCCGGCATCAAGGATCTCTACCAGCAGGAATATGGCCTTACCGCCCCCTGCAAAGTGAGGCTCAATGCCACCGACCACAAGCCGGTGCAGGATCCGGAGGCGGCGGCGCGGACGGTCAATGAGACCTATGGAATTCCGGCCGATGCCACCGTCTTTCTCTTCGTGGGAAGGATTGATTTCATCAAGAATATCGATTTCACCATCCGTGCCTTGGCGAGAGCCAAGCAACTGGGACTGAAGAATTTCCGCATGCTGTTTGCCGGCAAGGGACACGATGAGGGGAAGCTGGCCGCCCTGGTAAGGGAGCAGGGCCTTACGGAAGAAGTGGTGATGTGCGGCCTTACGCAGAAGGAAATGCTGGAAAAGCTGTACTCCCGTGCCAGGCTTTTCCTCTTTCCTTCGTTGTACGATGCCAATTCCCTGGTCCAGATTGAAGCCGCGTGCCAGGGGACACCCACGGTTTTCCTGGAGGGTGCGCGGACCGCAGCCACGGTCCAGGCCGGTGTGAACGGCTACATCTCAGCCCCGGGCGAAGACGACTATGCCCGCCTGCTGGTGGATATCATGGCTCACCCGGAAGAGTATGAGCGCATCTCCGCCGCCGCCCGGAAAGACCTCTACCTGAATTGGGACGATGTCGTACGTGACGTTTACGCCGATTACACCGCCCTCCTAGCCGCCAGAAGCGCTTAGCGCCAGGTGACGCCCCGGTTTTTGCCGCCTTGACACAGAATTGCCGTTCTGGCACGCTCCGGCGTCCGAGGCGGTCAACGATTATCTCTGCGACAAAAGAATTTTTTCGTACATTTGTACAAATCGCACAATTGCATGAAAAAGACCTTCCTCCTGACAGCGCTGCTGCTACTGGCCGCCAACCTGCACGCCCAGACCGAGTGGGTGAACCCTTTTATCGGCACGTCCAATTTCGGCGCCTGCAACCCCGGCGCGGTGACTCCCAACGGCCTTATGAGCGTGACGCCCTTCAACGTGATGGGCTCGCAGCTGAACACCTGGGACAAGGACAGCCGCTGGTGGAGCACCCCGTATGTGGCCGAAAACAGTTTCATTACAGGCTTTGCCCATGTGAATCTGTCTGGCGTGGGCTGTCCGGAGCTGGGGAGCCTGCTTACCATGCCCACTACGGGTCCGCTGCAGGTGGATTATCATATCTACGGCAGTGAGTACAAGGACGAAGTAGCGCATCCCGGATACTATGCCGTACAGCTGCTCAACGGCGTTTTCGCCGAAGTTACCGCCACCACGCGCACGGCCCTGGAGTGCTACACCTTCCCGGGCGGAGAAGGCAACATCCTGCTGAATCTGGGCGAAGGCCTCACCAACGAAAGCGGCGCCACGGTGCGGCGGGTATCGGCCACAGAGGTGGAAGGCAGCAAGCTCATGGGAACCTTCTGCTACAATCGCAACGCCGTGTTCCCCCTTTACTTTGTACTGCGGGTGAGCAAGGCCCCGGACACTTCCGGATACTGGAAAAAGCAGCGTCCCATGACCGCCGAGGCCGCCTGGGATGCCGATGCCGGTAAATACAAGATTTACAAGGAGTACGCGCGGGAAATGAGCGGCGATGACATCGGTTGCTGGTTCCACTATAACAAGCTGAAGGAAGGAGAAAAGGTGCTGGTGCAGATAGGCGTATCCTTTGTGAGCATAGAGAACGCCCGTAAGAACCTGGATGCCGAACAGAAGGGCTTCCACTTCTCCGAGGTGCGGAAATCGGCCGAAAAAGCCTGGAAGGAGCATCTGGGCCGCATCCAGGTGGAAGGCGGCACCGACGACCAGAAAACCATCTTCTATACGGCCCTGTACCATGCCCTCATCCACCCCAGCATCCTGAACGATGTGAACGGGGAATATCCGCTCATGGAATCGGGTGCCGGCGTGGGGCGCGTGGAACCCGGCCACAACCGCTACACCATCTTCTCGCTGTGGGACACCTATCGCAATCTGCACCAGCTCATGACCCTCCTGTGGCCGGAGAAGCAGACGGATATGGTCCGTTCCATGATTGAAATGTACAAGGAATGGGGCTGGATGCCCAAATGGGAGCTTTTCGGCCGGGAAACCTGGACCATGGAAGGGGATCCCGCCATCTGCGTGATTGCCGATACCTGGCTGC
>CAMYWP010000012.1 GCA_947302825.1 uncultured Bacteroidales bacterium | reverse complement strand
ACTACGAAAACCAGGAAGTGTGGTGGGCCCAGGACGACGCCATGCGCTTCTGGCTGGAAAAGGGCGTGGACGGCTTCCGCTGCGATGCCGCCGGCGAGGTCCCGGCCGAATTCTGGTACGGCATCCTCCCCAAGATGAACAAGGACTATCCGGAGATTTACCTGCTGGCCGAAGCCGAAAGGGACAACCTGGCCGATCCTCTGGTAACCTTCGACGCCAACTATGCCTGGGAACTGCACCACCTGCTCAACAGCCTGGCTCAGGGCAGCAAGACCACGAAGGACCTGAAGGAATACCTGGACCGCGATGCCGCCCGCTTCCCCAAGGAGGCCTTCCGCCTTACCTTCACCTCCAACCACGACGAGAACTCCTGGGCCGGCACCGAGTTTGAGCGCGAAGGCGCTGCCGCCGAGGCTTGCGCCGTGCTTTGCTTCACGCTGCCCAATTCCCAGCCGCTGGTGTACACCGGTCAGGAAATCGGCCTGAACCGCCGCCTGGAATTCTTTGAGAAAGACCCCATTACGGACTGGTTCCCCAACGAGTATACCACCTTCTACAAGCGCCTGATTGAACTCAAGCACAACAATCCGGCCCTGAAAGCCGGTGAGAAAGGCGGCCCCATGGTCTGGTGGGAAATGCCCGCTGACGGCATGGACGGTATTGTGGCTTTCCACCGCGAAGTGGAGGGCAACAAGGTGATCGTGCTGGCCAATTTCGGCGTTCCGGCTCCGGCCCAGGAAGTACAGGCTGCCGCCGAAGGCAACGACAACCGTCCCCAGGGCGAGAAAACCGCCGAGCCCTTCAAGAACCTGAAGGGAGAGCCCACGGCCCTGCATGTGAAACTGGACGGCAAGTATCAGGAAGCCTTTACCGGCGAAGTCTATGAGGCCGGTGAAAAGGATTTCCTGCTGTGGCCCGGTGATTTTGTGGTCTTAACCAAATAACCCACTATGAGAAAAACTGTTCTGATGGCCGCTCTCGCAACGACGGTGGCGTGTTCTTCGCCCAACACTTTGAATCCGGCCGATGTCCAGGAAGCATCGGCCCAGGAAATTGCCCGCGTGGAGCCCCTGAGCTGGTGGACGGGCATGAAGACGGACCTGCAGCTGATGGTGCAGGGACCGGATATCGCCTCCTATGAGGTGAGCTTCGCCGGCAAAGGCCTTTCCGTGAAAGGCGTTCACAAGGCCGACAGCCCCAACTTCCTGTTTGTGGACGTGGAGGTTTCGCCCAAAGCCCAGGCCGATACTTACTACCTGATCTTCAGCAAGGACGGCCAGTCGTTCAAATACCCCTACATCATCCGCGACCGGGAGCAGGGGAGCGCCACCCGCAAGAGTTTCACCACGGCCGATATGATCTACCTCATCATGCCGGACCGCTTTGCATCGGCCTTCCAGGACAATGATCAGGCCTGGCAGGGCGGGGAGTATTTCGATGGATCGGCCCGTCCCTGGACCGTACCTGCAACGCCCGATAAGGTGGACCGTCAGGACCCTGTGGCCCGTCACGGCGGCGACATCCAGGGCATGATCAACCACCTGGATTATATCGCCGACCTGGGCGCCACGGCCATCTGGTGCACGCCGCTGCTGCTGGACAACCAGGCGCACGAAAGCTACCACGGCTATGCCTGCGCCGACTATTACCACATGGATCCGCGTTTCGGCGATAATGAAATGTACAAGACCTTTGTGGCCAAGGCGCACGAGAAAGGCCTGAAGGTGATCATGGACATCGTGACCAACCACTGCGGCACCGCCCACTGGTGGATGGAAGACGCTCCCTTCAAGGACTGGTATCACGTGAACGAGCCCTACATGCAGATGAATGCCCTGTTCTCCGTGTACATGGATCCCCACGCCTCCGTGCGTGACCGCGAGCGGCAGGAAAGCGGCTGGTTCGTGCCGTCCATGCCGGACATGAACCTGGACAATCCGTTCGTACTCAAATATTTCCAGCAGTGGGCCATCTGGTGGACGGAATATGCCGGCCTGGACGGTCTGCGCGTGGACACTTATCCGTACAACGAACCCGGCCCCATGTCCCAATGGTGCAAGGCCGTTACGGAAGAATACCCCAACATGAACATCGTAGGGGAGTGCTGGGATTATAATATCCCTCAGCTGGCCTATTGGCAGAAGGACAATCCCAACAAGGACGGCTTCAACTCCAACCTGCCGTCCATCATGGACTTCCCGCTGGAGCACGCCATTCACCAGGCCCTGAACGAAGAACAGGTATGGTGGGATGAAGGCATGACCCGCGTCTACTCCGTGCTGGCCCAGGATTTCGTCTACCAGGACCTCTCCAACATGCTCATCTTCTTCGCCAACCACGATCATGCACGCAGTGGCGACACTTGGGGAGAAGACCCTCGTAAGATGAAGCTGGCCCTTACGCTGCTGGCCACCGTGCGCGGCATCCCGCAGCTGTATTACGGCGACGAAATGATGTTCCTGGAGCGGAAGGACTGCCAGTCCCACGACGGTGCCAAGCGCATCGATTTCCCGGGCGGCTGGGAAGGCGACGGCTGTGACCTCTTCACGGCTATCGGCCGGGCCCAGGCCCCTGCCCTGTATGCTTCGGCGGCCGATCTGCACGATTACACACGCACGCTCTTCCGCTGGCGCAAGGACAACAAGGCGGTGCAGGAAGGCAAGACGCTGCATTTCCTGTCCCGCGCCAATGTGGGTGCCCGCAACATCACGGACAACAGCTATTCCTTCTTCCGCTATACGGATACGGACGCCGTGTTCGTGTACATCAACAACAACGCCGAACCCCGTACCCTGGACTGGGGCCACTACCGGGAGTTCGTGCAGGGTCCCGTGACCGGTAAGGAGATTCTGAGCGGGGAAACGGTCACCTTGCAGGACGGCTTCTCCATTGCGCCCAAGAGCGCTATAGTAGTAGAATTTAAGCGATAAATAATGAAAAAGTCTGTTGCATTATTATCTGCCGTCTGTGTACTGGCGGCCTGTTCTTCACCCAAAGTGAAACCCCTGGCAGGCAATGCGCTCAAGAGTCCCGACGGCCGCCTGGAACTCAAAGTGGGCGTGGTGGACGGCGTACCCATGTATTCCCTTCAGAAAGAAGGGGCCGATGTAATCCTTCCTTCCCGCCTGGGCTTTGACCTGCTGGACCGCGAAGATCTCAAGGACGGCTTCACCCTCACGGATGTAGAGTACGCCAGCTTTGATGAAACCTGGGAACCGGTCTGGGGCGAAGAAGCGCAGATCCGGAACCATTACAATGAAATGTTCATCGGCTTGAAACAGGAGTGCGGCGCTGTGATGCAGATCCGTTTCCGCCTGTACGATGACGGACTGGGCTTCCGCTATGAATTCCCGCTGGAGAACAACCTTACGTACTTCAAGATCAAGGAAGAACTCACGGAGTTTGCCATGACCGGCGACCATACCGCCTGGTGGATTCCCGGCGACTATTCCACCCAGGAGTTCAACCCCACGGAGTCCAAACTCTCCCAGATCGGCGGTTTATCGGCCTCAGTGCGTCCTATGGGCGGCAGCCCGCAGACCCCGCTTCCGCTCACTTCCGTCCAGACGGCACTGCAGATGAAAACGGCTGAGGGACTGTATATTAACATCCACGAGGCTGCGGTGCTGGATTATCCTACCACCCACCTGGACCTGGATGACAAGAAATTCGTGTTCTCCACCAACCTTACCCCGGATGCCGAGGGTGTGAAGGGCCGCATGCAGGCTCCCTGCAAGACTCCTTGGCGCAGCATTATGGTGTGCGACAGCGCTACGCAGGTGCTGGCCTCCCGATTGGTTCTGAACCTGAACGAACCCTGCGCCCTGGAGGACGTCTCCTGGATCCATCCTGTGAAATACATGGGCGTTTGGTGGGAGATGATTACCGGCAAGACCGAGTGGTCCTATACCCACGACTATCCTTCCGTACAGCTGGGCGTGACGGATTACGCCGCTTCCACCCCTCACGGCCGCCACGGCGCCAATACGGAAAACGTATCCCGCTACATTGACTTCGCGGCCGAAAACGGCTTCGACGGCATCCTCATCGAGGGATGGAACGAAGGCTGGGAAGACTGGTACGGCCACCAGAAAGACTTTGTCTTCGACTTCGTGACCCCGTACCCGGACTTCGACCTTCCGTACCTGAACGAATATGCCCACTCCAAGGGTATCCGCCTGATCATGCACCACGAGACTTCCTCCTCCACCCTCAATTACGAGCGCTGGATGGAGCAGGCCTATACCCTCATGAACAAGTACGGCTACAATGCCGTGAAGAGCGGTTACGTGGGCGCCATCATCCCTTACGGCGAGAAACACTACAGCCAGGCCCTCATCAACCATTACCACTATGCCATTACGGAGGCGGCCAAGCATCACATCATGGTGAATGCCCACGAGGCCGTGCGTCCCACCGGCCTGTGCCGCACCTGGCCTAACATGATCGGCAATGAGAGCGCCATGGGTACCGAGTTCCGCGGCACCATCAAGCCCGGCCATACCACCATCTTCCCGTTTACCCGTCTGCAGGGCGGTCCCATGGACTACACCCCGGGCATCTTCGAGATGGATATGTCCAAGAACAATCCGGACGATAACCAGCACATGCACCACACCCTCTGCAACCAGTTGGGCCTGTATGTGACCTTCTACAGCCCGCTGCAGATGGCTGCCGACCTTCCGGAGCACTACGCCCGCTTCATGGACGCCTTCCAGTTCATCAAGGACGTGGCCGTAGACTGGGACAAGAGCCTGTATCTGGAGGCCGAACCCGGCGCTTACATCGTGACGGCCCGTCATCCGAAGCTCGCTACGCTGAATGCATCGGCCCAAAGCACGGCCACGCTGCCGGATGCCAAGAAGGACATGGTGACCAATGCCGCCAAGTTCGTCTATGCCCTGCCGGAGAACGCCACCACCAAGGATCTGGCCAAGGCCAAGCCGCGTGACGTATGGTACGTGGGCGGCATCACGGACGAAAACGCCCGCGAGGTAACGGTGAAGTTGGACTTCCTGCTGCCCGGCGTTACTTATGAAGCCACCCTTTACGCCGATGCTCCGGACGCCGATTATGAGACCAATCCGCAGGCCTATACCATTACCCGCCGCACGGTAACATCGGCCGACAGCATCCCGGTGCGCATGGCCCGTGCCGGTGGCTTTGCCCTGTCCCTTAGAGAGAAATAAATGGAATCCATTACAGTAAACTGTGTCAACGACGGCAAGTCGTACGAACTGCCCCCGGGCGGGCGCCTGCGTACCATTGCCCCGGAATACGTTACAGACCCCAGGACCGGCAAGCAATACCCGGTCCTGGCGGCGCTGGTAGACCACGAACTGAAGGAACTGGACTATCCAGTGTACTATCCGCGTTCGGTGGAGTTTATCGGCTATAACCATCTGCAGGGGAAGCGCACTTACATGCGTTCGCTCAGTTTCCTGGCGCAGCGGGCGGTGCGGAACCTCTTCCCGGATAAGATATTCAAGATCAACCATTCGCTGCCCAGCGGCCTGTATTGCAAGTTCCGCGCGGAGCATATGAAGGATGAGGACATCCTGCTTCTTCGGGAGGAAATGCGCCGCCTGGTGGCACTGGATCTGCCTTTTACCCGGAAGCGGATGCTTTCCGACGAAGCCGAGGCCATTTTCCGTGCGCAGCGCCAGCCGCTGAAAGCTGCCCTGCAGGATTCGTTGGGCACGTATTACTGTACGGTGGATTACCTTGATGGGGTGGCCGATAATTTCTACGGCCCGCTGGTGCCCTCTACCGGCTACCTGAAGGTGTTCGACCTGATGCCTTTCCATCACGGTTTCTGCCTCCAGTACCCCTCCGATGAGGATATTACGCGTCCCCTTGCCCGCCAGAAGCAGCGGAAACTCGTCGTTACGCTGAAAGAGTACGGCTACTGGTGCAAGGCCACGGGCGTGGTAAGTGTGGGCGCCTTGAACAACCTGCTCATGGACGGAGGCGCCGTGAAGCTCATCAACCTGTGCGAGGCCCGGCAGGAGCGTGGATACGCCGAATTGGCCGATAAGGTCTATGCCGTGCGTGACAAGGTGAAGATCGTTTTCCTGGCAGGACCTTCCTCCAGCGGAAAAACTTCCTCGTCCCTGCGCCTGGCCCAGCAGTGTATGGTGAAGGAGATGAATCCCAAGGTCATCGAGCTGGACAACTACTTCGTGAGCCGTGAACGTACGCCCAAGGATGCAGAAGGCAAGTACGATTACGAAGCCCTGGGCGCCATGGACCTGGAGTTGTTGGGAGAGCACCTGAATACCCTGCTTGCCGGCGGGGAAGTGGAACTGCCGCGTTTCGACTTCAAGGAGGGACGTCCCTTCTTCGAGGGGAAAAAGATGCATCTGGAAGAGAATGACATCCTGATCATGGAGGGGATTCATGCCCTGGATCCGGACATGGTGCCTTCTGTGGACCAGAGCCGCATTTTCCGCGTTTATGCATCGGCCCTTACCTCGCTCAAGCTGGACGAGAACTGCTGCATCTCCACCACGGACAACCGCCTGCTGCGACGTATGGTGCGCGACAACCGCGTGCGGGGCATTACGCCCGAGGAGACCATCATCCGCTGGCCTTCCGTCCGCCGCGGCGAGAACCGCTACATCTTCCCCTTCCAGGAGAATGCCGATGCCCAGTTCAACACGGCCCTGCTGTACGAACTGCCCATGCTCCGCTATTACGCCGAGCCCCTGCTGCGCCGCATCCGCCCTTCATCCCCGGCCTACGCCGAAGCAGTGCGCCTGCTGGATTTCCTCTCTTACATAGCGCCCCTGCAACCGTCCGAGATAACGGCCATTCCGCCCACCTCCATCATGCGTGAATTCATCGGCGGACAAACTTTGTAACCTATGGCAAAACGGGAATACATCCAGATACGCGGAGCGCGGGCGAACAACCTGCAGAATGCCAACGTGGATATTCCCAGGGGCGAATTCGTGGTGGTGACCGGCCTGAGCGGCAGCGGCAAGAGTTCCCTGGCGTTCGATACCATTTATGCCGAAGGCCAGCGCCGTTATATGGACACCCTGTCCACCTACGCCAAACACTTCATGGGCATCCTGGAGAAGCCGGAGGTGGAGGAAATCACCGGTCTGAGCCCCATCATTGCCATTGAGCAAAAGACCACCGGCAACAACCCCCGTTCCACGGTGGGCACCATCACCGAGATCTACGATTTCCTGCGCCTGCTGTACGCCAAGGGCTCCAGGGCCTATTCTCCGGAGAGCGGCCGGGAGATGGTCCGCTACACGGACGCCCAGATCGTGGACCTGATCATGAATCAGTACAGCGGCCGCAAGTGCTACTTACTGGCGCCCATCGTCCGGGGCCGAAAAGGCCATTACCGCGAGCTCTTCGACCAGTTGCGCAAACGCGGATATACGGAGGTTCGTATCGACGAGGAAATCCAGGAATTGCAGGAAGTATCGGCCCTGGACCGCTATAAGCCGCATTTTATAGAGCTGGTAGTGGATCGGCTGAAACCGGAGGCCGGAGATGACCGGCGTGTACGGGAATCGGTGGGCCGGGCGCTGAACCTGGGTAAAGGTTCCGTGGCCATCCTGGACCAGGAAAGCGGGAAACTCTCCCACTATTCCAAGCATCTGGTGGATCCGGAGAGCGGTCTTTCCCTGCAGGAACCGCAGCCCCACAGCTTCTCCTTCAACTCCCCGCAGGGCTATTGCCCGCACTGCAAGGGTCTGGGCACTATCGTGGACGTGAACATCGATACCATCATTCCCGACCGCAGCAAAAGCATTGCCGATGGAGGCATCGTTCCGCTGGGCAAGGTGCGCGAGAACCGTAAATTCGATATCATCCGGGCTATCGCCCGTCAGTATAATTTCAGTGTATACGATCCTATCGGCACCTTGCCGGACGAAGCTGTGAGCCTCCTGGTGTACGGTTCCGAAGACCTGTTCCGGGTAGGGGAAGGAAACCTTTCGGAGATGGAAAGCTGGGACGGAGTGCTGGACAATATCGAGGATACCATCACCTGCCCCGTTTGCCAGGGAACGCGCCTGAATGCCGATGCCCTGTGCTTCCGCGTGGATGGGAAAACCATTCCGGAAGTAGCCGCCATGGAAATGACGGAACTGCGCAAATGGTTGGATACCATTCCGGAAGGATTCAACGAACGGGAGAAAAACGTATCGCGGGATATCCTGAAGGAACTCCGGGAGCGGGTGCAGTTCATGCTGGACGTGGGTCTGGATTACCTCTCACTGGACCGTCCTACCGGCTCGCTGTCCGGTGGGGAAAGCCAGCGCATCCGCCTGGCCACGCAGATTGGCTCCAAACTGGTGAATGTGCTCTATATCCTGGACGAGCCTTCCATCGGCCTGCATCAGAAAGACAATAGGAAGCTGATTGCTTCGCTGAAAGCCCTCCGGGACGAGGGGAATTCCGTGATGGTGGTGGAGCACGACGCAGAAACCATGCTCAGCGCCGACTGGCTGGTGGACGTAGGGCCAGGCGCCGGGGAGAACGGCGGTCGCATCTGCCTGAACGCCCCCCTGAAAACCCTCCTGAAAGGCACCCGCATGGATGCCGATACAGCGGCCCACGCGGTTATCGGCCCTTCTGTTACGCTGGACTATCTGAAAGGCCGGAAAACCATCCCGCTACCTGCTTCCCGCCGGAAGGGAAACGGCCTGTTCCTTACTCTGAAAGGCGCTACCGGCAACAACCTGAAAAGTGTGGATGTGTCCTTCCCGCTGGGTTGCCTGATCGGTGTGGCCGGCCTGTCCGGGTCCGGCAAGAGTTCGCTGGTGAATGAAACCCTCATGCCCATCCTCAAGCAGAAATTCTACCGGGCCAAGGAGCGTCCGCTTCCGTATACGGCCCTTGAGGGCATCGAGAACATCGACAAACTGATTGAGATAGACCAGAGCCCTATCGGCCGGACGCCCCGCTCCAATCCCGCCACATTCACCGCCGTGTTTAACGACATCCGCCAACTCTTCGAGGAAACGCCGGACGCCAAGGTGCGCGGATACAAAGCAGGCCGATTCTCCTTCAACGTGGCCGGCGGCCGCTGCGAAGAGTGCAAGGGCGCGGGTATCAAGGTGATTGAAATGAACTTCCTGCCTTCCGTCCATGTTCCCTGCGAGGTCTGTGGAGGCAAGCGGTACAAGGAAGACACCCTGGCGGTCAAGTATAAGGGGAAGAATATCAACGATGTGCTGGAAATGCCCATCAGCGAGGCCTATGAGTTCTTCAAGCCCGTACCGCGTATTGCCGCCAAACTGAAGGCGCTGGTAGATGTAGGTCTGGGTTATATTCATCTGGGCCAGAGCGCTGTCACGCTGTCCGGCGGTGAGAGCCAGCGTATGAAACTGGCGGCCGAACTGTCACGCCCTTCTACCGGGAAAACCCTCTACATCCTGGACGAACCCACCACCGGACTGCACTTCGAAGATATCAATGTGCTTTTGGGCGTGCTGCAAAGGCTGGTGGATGCCGGCAACACCGTAATAGTGATTGAACACAATTTGGATGTGCTCAAATCCATGGACTATGTCTTTGACATGGGTCCTGCCGGCGGACGGGCCGGCGGCCTTATTGTGGCGGAAGGTACACCGGAAGAACTGGCACAAAACCCTGCTTCCGTTACCGGTCCTTTCCTGCAATCCGTCCTTTAATCCATAGGGAAGCGGACGCCCCAGGAAGCCCGCAGGCGGTCCATCTGTTCCATGATATAGAGAATTTCCGAATGTGGCATCTGCGGGGTTTCCAGCAGACCGGCCGCCATGGCATCCCTACAGGCGCGGAACTGATACTCGAAGCCGGTAATCTGTCCGGGTGCTTCGAATTCCTTGACCAAAACATGACCTTTCTGATAGACGGACAGGCGCCGGGGGCTGTTTACATCGTCAAAAACCAGGCAACCCGCCGTTCCGGAAATGGAGCCCGTATTCTCTCCCTGGCATAAGGCCGATGTCTGGATGCAGGCCATACTGCCGTCTTCCATTTCCAGGGTAATGGTTTCCGAAGCGTCCACGCCGGTGGGGAACTTGACGCAGTGGGAACTGGTGGCCACTACCGGACTGGCACAGAACATCCGGATGAAATTGAGTCCGTACACCCCTAAATCCAGCAACGCACCGCCGCAAAGTTCCGGTTTCAGGACACGTTCCTTCGTAGAAATTTCATAAGAAAGCGTGGCGGAGTACAGATAGGGTTTGCCGATAAGGCCGGAGGCAATAATTTCCCGGGCCATATCCTGTACCGGCAGGTAACGGGTCCAGATGGCTTCAGCCACCAAAACGCCCTTCTCCTTGCCCAGGGACAGGATTTCGGCGGCTTCCCGGGCATTGGCCATGAAGGATTTTTCTACGAGACAGGCCTTGCCCGCCAGGATGGCATCCCGCGTTACGGCAAAGTGATGGGAGTGCGGAGTGGCTATATAGACCAGGTCCACGTCGGGATCGGCCAGTAAATCCGCATACGACCCATAGGCGCGGGGAATCCCATATTTATCGGCAAATACCTGTGCCTTTTCCAAAGAGCGCGAGCCCACGGCCAGGCACTGCATGTCGTCCATGACTTTCAGTGTCCAGGCGGCTTTTTCGGCGATGTGTCCCGCCCCGATGATCCCAACGTTCATCCTTGTTTGTTTTAGTCCCGCAGCCGTTGGTAGGCCAGCCGAGGGTCACCGTTTAACAGATAAATAATCCCACAATAGGAAAAGCCGTAACGCTCCAGCAATCCCTGCATAATCCTGTTGTCCTTGTGGGTGTCGATGCGGATGTTGTCCGTAATCCCCTCCAGGTAGTCCATCATGGCCGCAAAAACGCCGTGGACCTGCGGGAAACTGGCAATCCGGTGCACCACGTAATAGGGCTTTTCATCGTCCAGCCAGGCCCCGCCTTCAATATAGGAATACGTAGGGTCCGGCGAAGGGATGCAGGCAAAATACGCCACCACCTGGCCTTCCTGCTCCATCACTTTCCCATAACCGGGGCCGATATCGGCCCGCACCATGGCCTCCGTAGGATACCCGGCCGCCCACTGGTGCAAATTCCCGGACGCCAGCATGATACCCCGCCCCGCCTCCAGCACCTTCATGATGGCGGGGATATCCTGTTGGGCGGCTGTCCGGATGGTAAGCATCAGGCGCTTATTTCAGCGCTTTGAGGTTGCGGGGATTGCAGATGTCTTTGGCCTCGGCGGTGTAGAGGTAGTCCAGCAGATCGGCGTAATGCTCCTCCACTTTGCCGCGGACTATCTTCATGGTGGAGTTCATCATCTTGTTGGCGATGGTGAATTCCTCGTCGCAGATGCCGATGGCGGTCGGGAGCCAGCGCTCGGGGAACATCCCCTCGTGCTTGCCGCCCTTCTTGTAGGAGTCCACTTCCTGCTGGATGATGTCCAGCATCGCCTTGCGGCCTTCCTCGGAGGCGGCGTCGAGGCCCTGGGCCTCCACGGCCTCCTTCAGCGCGGCCTTGTCGGGCACGATGAGCGCGACGCAGTACGGCTTCTGGTTGTTGTGCAGGACGCACGCGTTGACGAACTTGGAGACCTCGGTGAGGTTGTCCTCGAAGCCCTCCGGGGAGTACTTTTCACCGTCGGAGGAGATGAGGAGGCTCTTGAAGCGGCCCACGACATACAGGAATTCCGGATCCTCCGGGCAGATGTAGCCCATGTCGCCGGTATGGAGCCAGCCGTCGATGATGGTGTCGGCCGTGGCCTTGGGATTCTTCCAGTAGCCGGCCATCACGTTTTCACCGCGGATCACAATCTCGCCCTTGGTGCCGTGCGGTACTTCCTTGCCTTCGGCGTCCAGGATTACGCAGTCCATAGGCTTCACAATACGGCCGGAGGAGCCGAAACGGGCGTGGCCTTCTGCATTGGCGCAGATGATGGGCGTGGCTTCCGTGAGGCCGTAACCCTGGAACATGGGCATGCCCACGGCGCAGAAGAAGCGCTGCAGTTCGATGTCCAGCAGGGCACCGCCGCCCACGAAGAAACGCATGCGGCCGCCGAAGCTTTCGCGTACTTTGGAGAAAACGAGTTTATCGAAGAGGTCTACCAGCGGTTTTCTCCAGAAGGTGCCGCCAGTGCCGCGGTTGTAGTATTCCTTGTTGTACTTGATGGCGTTGTCCAGGGCAAAGTAGAACAGTTTTTCAGTGCTGCCGCCTTTCTTCTTGATGGCGCCTTCGATGTTCTTCTTGAAGTTGCGGGCCAGGGCCGGCACGGAGAGCATCACGTGCGGCCGCACCTCGTTGATGGCTGTGGGAACATTGCGCAGCGTGGCCAGGGCATTCTTGCCGATGGGCACAAAGCCGATGGAACCGCCATAGATCATCATGGTGTACATGCCGGCCACGTGGGCGAAGCAGTGGTCCAAAGGCAGGATGATGAGCATCACCTCTCCCTCGTTGACGGAGATGACGGAATTGCCCTGCTCCACATTGGCCGTGTAGTTGCGGTGGGTGAGCAGGATGCCCTTGGGATCGGCCGTAGTGCCGGAAGTGTAGGAAATATTGGCATAATCGTCCGGGCCGATGGATTTGAAGCGGGCTTCGAATTCGGCCCTGTGGGCCTTGAGGAATTCGTCGCCCATCTTCTGGATTTCGCTCATGCGGATTTCCTTGGGCTCCAGTTTTTCATAGTCGAAGGCGGTGTCGTCAAAGACAATCACCTTTTCCACGGCAGGGCATTCCGGCAGGATGGCGCGGATCTTGGGCAGATGGTTACCGGATACCAGAATCCATTTGGCATCCGAATGGTTGATGCGGAAAATCAGGTCTTTCCCTTCTCCCAGGTTCACGGAAAGGGGAACGTCCACGGCGCCTGCGTACAGGGCGCCGATTTCGGCCAGGATCCACATGGCGCGGCTCTCGGACAGGAGGGCGATCTTGTCGCCTTTCTTGAGGCCCAGGGACATGAGTCCGGCGCCGATCCTATAGGCCTCTTCGCGGGTCTGTCCTTGGGTGAGGACCTTCCATTCCCCGTCCACCTTTTCACGGAGGTAGGGGTGGTTTTCGTATTTGCGGGAGTACTTCTCTACGAAGTCGATAATGGTAAGTCTTTCTGCCATAGTTGCTTAGGTTATTCTGTGGGGAAAAGGCCGAAGAGTTCGGCGTCAATCTTGTCCGTAATGAACTGGAAATCTTCGGGGTTGCTCTCAAACTTCACGTGGTCCACATCCACAATGAGGAGGCGGGCTTTGTAGTCCTTGATCCAGTCTTCGTAGCGCTGGTTCAGGCCGGTGATGTAGTCGATGCGGATGGAACGCTCGTACTCGCGGCCGCGCTTCTGGATCTGGGCGATGAGGTTGGGAATGCTGGAACGCAGGTAAATCAGGAGGTCCGGCGGGTTCACCAGGGACATCATTAAGTCGAAGAGGTCGCTGTAATTCTCGAAATCGCGGGTGGACATGAGGCCCATGGCGTGCAGGTTGGGGGCGAAGATGCGGGCGTCCTCGTAGATGGTGCGGTCCTGGATGATCACCTCCTGGTGCTTGGCGATCTCCACTACGTCCTGGAAACGCTTGTTCAGGAAGTAGATCTGGAGGTTGAACGACCAGCGCTCCATATCTTCGTAGAAGTCGGCCAGGTAAGGGTTGTAGTCCACGGATTCGAACTTGGGCGTCCAGCCGTAATGGGCTGCCAGCATTTTGGTCAATGTGGTTTTTCCACTGCCGATATTTCCGGCGATAGCTATATGCATATTCTAAAAGTTTTTGTCTATTCTAAAACAGACCGAACAGTTCTGCGTCAATGCGGTCGGTGATGGCGGCAAAGTCTTCCGGACGGTTCAGGAAGTCCATGTGGTCTGCGTCCACGATGATGAGTTTGCCCTTGTAACCGGCAATCCATTTTTCGTAGCGTTCGTTGAGGCCGCCCAGGTATTCGATGGAGATGGTCTGTTCGTAGTCCCTGCCGCGTTTCTGGATCTGGGCCACCAGGTGCTCGATGCTGGAGCGCAGGTAAATCATAAGGTCCGGCTCCTTCACCACTTCCATCATCACGTTGTAGGTGTCCATGTAGGTGTTGTAGTCCCTTTCCGAAAGGTTGCCCTGGGCGTAGTTGTTGGCCACGAAGATATGTACGCCTTCCTGCAGGGTACGGTCCTGGATAATGACATCCTTGGAGTGGGCAATCTCCAGGGTGTCGTGCAGGCGCTGCTGCAGGAAATACATTTCCAGGGCGAAGGACCAGCGTTTGATGTCGGCGTAATAATCGGCCAGATAGGGGTTGTAGGTGACGGATTCGAATTTGGGCGTCCAGCCGTAATGATGGGCCAGAAGGGTTGTGAGCGTGGTTTTTCCGCTGCCGATATTGCCTGCAATTCCGATGTGCATTCCGCTGGGGTCTTAGTTCTACAAAGTTGGCAAAATTATCGTAAATTTGCAACGATAAAAACAAGCTGTCATGCTCCATTCCAGAATATTCCAATTCAATCCGTTAGCCACCAATTGCGTGGTTCTTTGGAACGACGGTTCAACTGCCTGCACGGTGGTGGATCCCGGCATGTCCTCGCCCGACGGACTGCAGCAATTAACGGACTTTTTCAAGGCCCGCGGTCTCACGCCGGACGCCATCCTGCTCACGCACGGGCATTTCGACCACGTGTGGGGTGTGGATAAGCTTCTGGCCCTGTATCCCGTCCCTGTCTATATGCATCCGGCCGATAAAGATATCATGGAACAGATGACGGCGGGTTTCCCCAGCATGCAGAGTTTTTCCTTCCTGCAACATCAATTTACGACGATAGATGTGGCCGATGGGGATGTGGTCACCACGGCCGGAACGGCTTGGAAGGTAATCCATACGCCCGGTCATACGCCCGGCGGCGTGTGCTATTATTCGGCCGATAACAATCTGCTGCTCAGCGGCGATACCCTCTTCGCCGGCAGTATCGGCCGCACGGACCTCAAGGGCGGCGATTACGACCAGCTAATGACATCTATTAAAGAGAAACTGCTGAACCTGCCGGGTGTGACAGATGTGATTCCCGGACACGGCCAGCCCACGTCCATTGCCCACGAAGGCATGGCCAACCCCTTTCTGGAACCCTTCAACGAACCCATAGAGGAATGAATATCCTCTGGCTGGATACCATCGATTCTACCAATTCCGAAGCCCTGCGCAGGCTGCCGGAATTGCCTTCCGGCACGGTTCTGGCGGCCCGGGAGCAGACGTCCGGCCGGGGCCAGCGGGGCAATACCTGGTTCTCCCAACCGGGGAAAAACCTCACGTTCTCCATCGTCCTCAAAAACCTTCCGCTAACGGCTCCGCAGGCGGTGCGGCTCAATGAGCTCGCTTCTGTAGCTGTGGCCGATTTCCTGCAGGCCAGGGGAGTGGAGGCGGCCATCAAATGGCCCAACGATATTTATGTGGGCGGGCGGAAGATTTGCGGAATGCTCATCGAAAACACCTTAGGTCCCGGAGGGAAGCTGGCGGCATCCGTGGTGGGTATCGGCCTGAATGTCAATCAGAAGGATTTTCCCCAGCTGGCCAATGCCACTTCCTTAACCCTTTGTACGGGGAAGGAATATGGCCTGGAAGAATCCTTGGAAGCGTTTTTGACCCTTTTTGACAGCCTGTTGCCCAGGCTCTTGGATTCGTCGCTGAGGGCCTCCTATACCGCCCGGCTTTTCCGTCGGGGCGTACCAGCCCGATACCATGATCTGCTGATGGATCGGGAGTATACAGGCGTTATCGAGGGCGTGGCCCCCGACGGCCGTCTCTGCATCCAGGACCCAGCCGGGGAGCGTCATTATTATCAGTTTAAAGAAGTGAGTTATATCCTTTAACATCTTTCCGTGCCACCCATTACGCGAAAAACAGGTTTGACGCGGGATAACTGGCTCGGGTGAACCACTTGTTACGCACTGAAGCCATTATTCGCGTAACGTCTGGCTGTCAATTGAATAATCATGAAAATAGTTCTCTCTCCAGACTCCTTCAAAGAGTGCTTAAGTGCTGCCGCGATAGTAGATGTGATGGCCGAAGCGGTGTTGGAACTGCATCCGGAAGCAGAATTGGTCCGAATGCCCCTGGCCGATGGGGGAGAAGGGACGTTGGATATACTGGCTGGGGCATTTGGAGCCGATATACGTAAAACAATCGTTTCCGACCCGTTAGGACGTTCCGTACCGGCCCGCTACGGTGTGGCCGGGCAGACTGCCATCATAGAGATAGCCCAGGCCTGCGGTCTTTCTTTGCTTACTTCCGCTGAAAGGAATCCGCTTGTGGCTTCCAGCCGGGGCGTAGGAGAGTTATTGATGGCCGCTTATACAAATGGGTGCCGGCATTTCCTCGTGGGACTGGGTGGAAGTGCCACCTGTGACGGCGGAGCAGGCATGGTGGAGGTCCCTGGCTTCAAGGCTTTAAAGGATATTTCCGTAGAATTGCTCTGCGATGTGGATGCGCCTTTTGTGGGCCCTCGAGGAGCCGCCCGCGTTTTCGCCCCACAGAAAGGTGCTTCGGCTCAGGACATAGAGGTACTGGAAGCCCGGATGTGTCGGTGGGCCGATACGATTTGCCGGGAAACCGGCGTGGACGTAGCCTCCCTGCCAGGTGCAGGAGCTGCCGGAGGCCTGGGAGGAGCGATGATGGCTTATACGCACGCCAAATTGGTCAATGGTGTAAGCAGGGTTATGGAGTTGATAGGCTTTGACAAGGCCGTGGAGGGGGCAGACCTTATCCTGACCGGCGAAGGGAAATTGGATGCACAGACGCTGATGGGAAAGGTGCCGATGGGCGTGCTCCAAAGAGCGAACGGTATTCCCGTCACCCTGCTTTCCGGCAGGGTGGAAAACCGGGACCTTCTGGAACAGGCTGGATTCTCATCTGTTATTGAGGTATCGCCCCGCCAGCTTTCTCTCTCTCAGGCTATGATCCCGGAGGTGGCCATCGTCAACCTTCGTCGAGCCGTTAAGAAAGCGCTCAATTTTTAATCGATTATTCGGAAGAAAAACGCAGAAACGCCTGAAACAACACAATCTTTTACGATTAGATAAGTTCATCCCGTTCGCGGATGTCCTTGAGGCGGAGCTGGACGGTGGAGGAGCCGCGGTAGAAATTCTCCACGATGGAGTAGCAGATATCGATGGGGTTGCCGGCCTTGATGTGATCGTAGTAATCGGCCATATTGAAGCCGATGGCGGCAATCTGGCGGTACGGCTGGCTTTCCTGCATGAGGTCCAGCTTCAGGTGCATGCCGCCAGCGCCCACCTTGCGGCCGTTACCGGCATCGTACACGTCCTCCGTAAGGAAAACCGGGTTGCTGTTACCGGGGCCGAAAGGCTGGAACTGCTTGAGGATACGGGTGAACTTAGGGGTGATCTGCGAGAAATCCAGGCGGGCGTCGATCTCCACCACGGGCGTGCGTTCTTCGCGGGTGATGTTGCCGGCCACGAAGCTGTCCATCCGCTGGCAGAACGCCTCCAGGTTCTCTTCCTTCAGAGTGAGACCGGCGGCATACATGTGTCCGCCGAAGTTCTCCAATAAATCGGCGCAGCTTTCGATGGAGGCGTAAAGGTCGAAGCCCTGCACGCTGCGGGCGCTGCCGGTGATAAAACCGTTGCTCTTGGTGAGTACCACCGTGGGCTTGTAATAGGCCTCCACCAGACGGGATGCCACAATGCCCACTACGCCTTTGTTCCAGGTGGGATTGTACACGATGGTGGCGTTCTCCGTGGTGAGCGCCAGCCCGTTCCGCACCATATCCAAGGCCTCCTGGGTGATTTCCCGGTCGATGGACTTGCGTTCGTTGTTGTTGTCGTTGATCTGTTCGCCGATGCGGAAGGCGGTGCGGTCGTCGGTGGCCGTGAGCAGCTCCACGGCTAACCGGCCGCTTTCCATACGTCCGGCCGCATTGATGCGGGGGCCGATTTTGAACACGATATCGTCGATGCCGATATGGCCCGGCTCCAGCTTGGCCAGGTTGATCATGGCCAGCAGGCCTTTCCGGGGATTCTCATTGAGCCGCTTGAGGCCGAAATGGGCCAGGATGCGGTTTTCGCCGGTCATGGAGACCAGATCCGAGGCGATGGAAACCACCTGCAGGTCCAGCAGCGGTTCCAGCAGGGAGAATTCCAAGTGGTATTTCTGGACATAGCCCTGGGCCAGTTTGAAACCCACACCACAACCGCAAAGATCGTCGAAGGGATAGTGGCAGTCTTCGCGCTTGGGATCCAGGACGGCCACGGCCTTGGGCAATTCGTTTTCCGGAAGGTGATGGTCACAGATGATGACCTCGATGCCCTTGGCGCGGGCATATTCCACCTTGTCAATGGCCTTGATGCCGCAGTCCAGGGTGATCACCAGGCCGATTCCATTGTCGCCGGCCCAGTCCAGGGCTTTGTAGGACAGGCCGTAGCCCTCGTCGTAGCGGTCCGGGATGTAGAACTGTACCTTTGATGTGAATTGCTTGACGAAGGAATAGACTTGGGCCACGGCGGTGGTTCCGTCTACGTCGTAGTCGCCGTAAACCAGGATTTTTTCGCCGCTGATGATGGCCTGGTGCAGACGCTCCACGGCTTTGTCCATGTCCGTCATCAGGAAGGGATCGTGCAGATCTTCCAGGCGGGGACGGAAGAAACGGCGGGCCTGCTCAAAGGTGTTGACGCCGCGCTGGACCAGTAAATCGGCCAGAACCCGGTCGATACCGAGCTCTGCGGCCAACTGTACGGATTCCTCCGGGTTGGCTAGCGTCTTTACTGTCCACTGTCGTTCAACGATGCCCATAGTCGGACAAAGTTAATCAATCCGTGGCAGAATTACAAACAGGAAATGATGATTTCGTCGGCAATCTGCTCCGGAGACAGGCCGTCTGTCTCCAGTATCAAATGGGCAGCCTGCCGATACAAGGGCTCCCGCGCAGCCAGGCGGGCGGCCAGGTTTTCATCGGCCAGGGGACGGCCTTCCGTGTGACCTTTCAAGTGCTGCTGGATGGACTCCAAACTGGCCTGGAGATAGATGCAGAGCGTTTTTTCCTGCAGAAGGGCCACTGCACCAGGGACCGTTACAGTACCGCCGCCTAGGGCCAGTAACGCCGTGCTTTCCTCAAATTTTTTCACGGTCTGTTCCAGGGCCTGCTTCTCCCTTTTCCGGAATCCGGTCTCTCCTTCATCGGCAAAGATTTGCGGGATGCCCTTTTGTGCCTTTTTCTCAATCACCTCGTCCAGGTCCACGAAAAGACAGCCCAGGGCATCGGCCACCAGGCGCCCCACGGATGTCTTTCCGCTTCCCATAAATCCAGTTAACGCTATCAACATATTGCAAAGTTAGCGAAAAAAAAACTATCTTTGTAAAGTTATGAAACTAAGGCCGCTACTATTTTTCTTCCCTATTATTGTGATCGTCTCTTGCGGAAAGTCTTCTTCTCCAGAAGCGCCCAAGGAGCTTGTTGTTCAATGTACCACATTACCCGCATCCACGGTCACTTCCTACTTTGCCAAACTCAACGGGAAGGCATTCATAGAAAACGCCAAGAGCAGCTCGGGGAAAGGTTTTTTCTATTTATCCGACCATGCCTCGGATCTGGCTTCCCTTCAAGCGGAAGGGACTATCTATCCTGGTGGAGATGTTCCCGCCACAGGAGGGGAATTCGCGTGCTCGTTAGAGACTCTCGATCCTGAGACCACCTATTATTACGTCGCAAGCATACGTATTGACAACAAAGAGACTTTCGGAAGCGTGCTTTCCTTTACCACCGTTGCAGGTCCTCCGAAAGGTGCCATAGACATGGGACTTTCCGTCTACTGGGCACAATGCAATCTGGGCGCATCGAACGAAGTGGATTTTGGGGATTACTACTGCTGGGGAGAAACAGAGCCCCGACATTTTACAAAAAGCACAGGCTACAAGTTCTTTGTTACCACGGATGACCCTTATCCTTGGAACATTCGTCTTACGAAGTACTGCCCAACAGACAAGAAGGATTTATTCTGGGGTGGAGAGGGGGAGCCGGATAACAAGCTGGTTCTGGATCCGGAGGACGATGCGGCCCGCGTTATAATGGGCGGGAAATGGAGGATGCCCACTTCTGCCGAATTCCATGAATTGTGTAATAACTGCTCCGTAGAATGGACGAGTTTCCAAGGAGTCAAAGGTGTAATACTTACCAGTAAGGTTAAAGGTTTTGAATGGGCGCACTTGTTTTTCCCTGCAGCCGGGGAAATGGTAGAGCAGGAAAACAACCTCTATGGAATAGGGCTGCTTGGGGGGTACTGGTCTTCCAATCTGGATACAGATTTCTCCGTCAAATGCGCCCAGTCATTCTATTTTACGATTGAAGGCCCGAAAGATTTTTTTGATTATGGAGTAGGAGGAGGGGGAGACAGGGATTTCGGCTATTCCATACGTCCTGTTTACGAATAGTCCTATGAAAAGAGAAGTCTGGTTGGATTTTTTGCGGGTTACGGCCTGCTTTCTGGTGATGGTGGTACACAGCACCGAACCTTTCTATCTGGGCGGAGACGGGGCGCTCATCCTTACGCCTACGGACGCCTTCTGGGTGGCCGTTTTTGAGGCGGTCAGCCGCTGCTGCGTTCCGGTGTTCCTGGTAGCATCGGCCTATCTTCAGTTCCCGCTGCATTATTCCACCGGTGAGTTCTTCCGCCGACGGGCGGTGCGCATCCTTGTTCCCATGCTGATCTGGACCGTAGTATATGCCCTGGCGTGGGGAGATCCCATCCAGAACTTCAAGGGTTTGCTGCTCAACTTCAACTATGCGGCCGGGCATCTTTGGTTTGTGTATATGCTGGTGGGAGTGTACCTGATTATGCCCCTGCTCTCCCCCTGGGCCGAAAAAGTGTCTTGCCGGGAGCTGGAAATCTACCTGGGCATCTGGCTGGTCACTACGCTCTTTCCCTTCGTCCGGGAAGCGGCCGGTGGAGAAGCGCCCCTGATTCAGGCGGCCGACGGCCTTCCCGCCCTGGCTCTGTTCCCGTTGTGGGGGGAAGCCTCCTGGAACGCCTATGGCCTGTTCTATTATGTGAGCGGATTCTTCGGCTACCTATTGCTGGGCCTGTACCTGCGCCGCTTTGTGGAGAACAAACGCTGGGTCAAGCTCTCGGGCTGTACGCTGTTCCTACTGGGCTTAGCCGCCATCTTCGAAGGTCTGTTGCGCCGTTTCTCCGCTACTTCCGATGTGTTCCCCCTCAGCGGTCCGCTGGGAACGGCCGTAGCCTGGGAGACCCCTATCTCTTTCTGCGGCCTTCCGGTGGTGATGACTACGGTGGGGCTCATCCTGCTGTTCCGGTCCTATCCTTATACCCGTACTGAAAGCTCTTTCTTTTACCGGAAGTGCATCCTGCCACTGTCCAAGGCCGGATACGGGATGTACCTGATGCATATGCTGGTGCTCGCCAGCGTTTCGGCCGCTTTGCGGAATCAATGGGGGCTGGGCACGGACGGAACGCTGGGCGTCTGGACCACGCCGGTCCAGATTCTCCTGACCGCCCTTATCACTTTCGTGATAGTGGGCGCGTTGGCGGTTGTGCTCCAGCGGATTCCCAAGGTGGGAAAGTGGATTATGGGATAATTAGAACAGCGTGGGTTCCCAGTCGTCGAAGTCTACGGAGCCTTTGTCTGTATCCTCTGCGGGGAGATCGGGAGTGGAGGACAGGTCTTCGGGCTGGAAATCCATCTCGATGGGTTCATCTTCCGTTACCATCTCTTCTTCCTCTTCTTCGGCCTTCTGGAGAGGCTCGCCAAAAGCTACGCTCTTGAGGTCCATGGAAGAGCACTTCTTGCCCTTGGCCGTGAGACCCTTTTTAGCGATAAACGCTTCTACATCAACGGTTTCCGGCTCACGGTGTTTGAACTTGCCGCCGAAGGTGAGGATCATCTGCGGGTAAGGGTCGGAGCTGATATCCACCAACTTGGAGCCACGGGAATCGGCGATGAGCAGTACGGGACTGTTGTTGCTTTCCACAAAACTGAAACGCTTCACATAGAAGGCCTTGGCTGCGCTGTCCCAATACAGGAGGGAGTAAACGCGCGAAGGATCCAGTTTCTCGATACGCAGGACATCGCCCTGATACTTGTTTACCAGGTCGTAGGTAGTGGTATAGTAGGTACCGTCGGCAAAGATGGCCAGCACGCGGTCTTCGCCGGAGAATTTGCCCAGCAGGATGCCGTGCCCTTCTTCGTTCAGGCGTTGGATATCGGGGTCGTACCAGATATCCTTGCCTTCCAGGGTAGGAATGCCCTTGGACTTGAGCTGGATGCGGGCGATGGCGTTCTTGGTGACCAGATTGCCCCGGGAACTGCGTCCCTTGATGGCCAGCGTGGAGAAATCCCATTCCAGGGAGTTCTTCTTCAGCCCCTTCTTGGGCCGAAGCTGCACGCGCACAGACTCCGCCTCTCCATTGTGGTTCACGGTGAACCAGAGGATCTTGGAGCCATCGGTCCCGGACGTGATATCATAATCTTTGTCGCGCGTGACGGAAGTGATGGCAAAGCGCTTGGCGTAGTGGGCCGGGCCTTTGCCGTCGCGGTAGATTACGTTGTAGATAGTGCGTTCATCGCCGCGGGTGAAAACGCCGGCGTACTGCAAATCCTTCCAGAAGAAGGCTTTATCGGCCACTTTGGTCACGCGGAACTTGCCGTCCTTGGCAATGACGATGATTTCGCTGAGGTCGGAGCAGTCGCACACGTATTCGCCTTCGTCGCGACGCAGGCCGATCCCCACGAAACCTTCCTCCAGGTTGGCATACAGTTTGGCGTTGTTGGACACCACCTTGGTGACGGTAATATTTTCCAGGGAGGAGATTTCGGTCAGGCGGGGCCACTGTTTTCCGTACTTGCGCTTCAGGTCGCGGAACCAGTCGATGGTGAACTGGGTCATGTTGGCCAGGTGCTCGCGCAGTTCCTTCATCTGGTCTTCCAGGGCGTAGATTTTCTCGTCCAGGGCTTTAGTGTCGAACTTGGAAATCTTGCGCACCGGTTTCTCCACCAGTTTCAGGATATCGTCCATGGTGATTTCGCGGTGCAGGAGATCTTCGTACAGTTTCATCTGGGACAGGATGTCGTCCAGCTGCTGTTCCCAGCTCATCTGGTTCTGTTCCAGGACCTTGTAGATGCGGTTTTCGAAGAAGATGCGTTCCAGCGAGGTATAGTGCCAGTCTTCTTCCAGTTCGGCCAGTTTGTATTCCAGCTGGGCCTGCAGGATATCGCGGGTGTGCCAGGTGTCGTATTCCAGGATTTCGTCCACCGTGAGGAATACGGGCTTGTTGTCCCGGATCACACAGGCGTTGGGCGCAATCTTGGTCTCACATTCGGTAAAGGCATACAGGGCGTCGATGGTCTTGTCCGGAGAAACATCGGCCGGAAGATGAATGACGATCTCCACCTTGTCGGTGGTCATGTCCTCGATCTTCTTGATGTTGATCTTCTTCTTGTCCTTGGCCTTCAGGATGCTGTCGATGACAGCGTGGGAGGTTTTTCCGTAAGGGATTTCGGTGATGGTGATGGTGCTCTTGTCCACCTTGTTGATGCGGGCACGTACCTTCACCATGCCGCCGCGTTTGCCCTTGTTGTATTTGGAGCAGTCGGCGATGCCGCCGGTGGGGAAGTCCGGCAAAATCTCGAAGGGCTGGCCCTTCAGGATGGCGATGGAGGCGTCGATGAGCTCGTTGAAGTTGTGCGGCAGGATCTTGGAACTGAGGCCGGCGGCGATGCCTTCCGTGCCCTGTGCCAGCAGTAGCGGGAAGCGCACGGGCAGTTCCGTGGGTTCCTGGTTGCGGCCGTCGTAGGAGGTCATCCAGGGCGTGACCTTCTTGTCGAAGAC
>CAMYWP010000011.1 GCA_947302825.1 uncultured Bacteroidales bacterium | reverse complement strand
CGAAGGCATCAACGCGAACCTCCTGCACCTGTACATCCAGCAGCCCGACGACCGCGAGCCCGGCCGCAGCGCCTGGTTCGGCAATGAATTCAACCGCAACAACAGCTGGTTCGAAGGCATGGGCACCTTCGTGGAATACCTCAAGCGCTGCAATCTCATGCTTCAGCAAGGCCGATACGTGGCCGATATCGCCTATTTCATCGGCGAGGATGCTCCCAAGATGACGGGCGTGACCGACCCTCCCGTGCCGGCAGGCTATAGCTTCGACTACATCAACGCCGATGTCCTGCGCCACCACGCACGGGTGCAGGACGGAAAACTGGTGCTGGACAGCGGTATGCAATACCGCGTGCTGGTGCTGCCCCGCCAGGAGACCATGCGTCCGGAAGTGCTGGAGACCATCGCCGGCTTTGTGGAGGCGGGCCTGAGCATCGTGGGCGATGCACCGGTTCGTTCCCCCAGTATGCAGCACGGCATTTTCGAGTCCGATGAAATGGTAAAAAAGCTGGCCGAAAAAATCTGGAACGGAGAAGGAAAAGGCCTGGTTTATCCCGCCGGAACCCCGCTGGACCGGGTGCTGGACGATGTAGGCACCCGTCCCGATTTCACCTATACCGGCGAGGCCCAGTTACTTTTCATCCACCGTACGCTGGGTTCTGACGGTGATATTTATTTCCTGTCCAATCAGGAAGACCAGCCCGTGACGGTGCAGCCCAGTTTCCGTGTTCCGGCAGGTATGCAGGCCGAACTATGGGACCCGGTCGCCGGCGAAGTGGCAGGCTGGGACAGCCAAAACCTGTCCCTGGACCGCCTCCAGAGCGTTTTCGTGGTGTTCCGCGCCCATGCCCGGGCGGCGGCAACTAAGGCTTCCGTACAGCGTCAGGTGTTGGAAGGCCCCTGGACCGTAGAATTCGCTGCATCGGCCGGGAATCCCGCCTTTACCCGCACCTTCGAAAGTCTGGAAGACTGGACTGTAAGTCCGGATCCGGCCGTGCGGTATTACAGTGGAAACGCCACCTACACTACCAGCTTTACCATACCTTCGGCTTCCTGCGTTTCGTTGGATTTAAGCGATGTGATGGTACTGGGGCAGGTGAAAGTGAATGGACACGCGGTAGGCGGCGTATGGACCTATCCCTATCGTTTGGATATCGGTCCTTGGGTGAAAGAAGGGGAGAATACCCTGGAAGTCACCGTGTACAACAACTGGCGCAACCGCCTCATTGCCGATGAGCGCCTGCCGGAGGCCGAGCGCAAGACCTGGACCAACAACCACCCCTGGGAGGCAGACGACGATCTTCAAAGCTCCGGCCTCCTGGGACCCGTTACCCTTGAATTCGTAAAGAAATGAGAAAGATTTTAGCCCTCGCGTTCACGGCCGTTTTGCTGGCAGCTTGTGGGCAGAGAAATGTCCAGGAGCCATCGGCTCCCTGGACCCCGCCCCAGGATGAAATAATAGAGGTGGCTCAGACGCTCACCTCTGCCGATGCCACCACCGAACCCAATCAGTGGCTGGCTTTCCGCCGGGATGTGATGCTGGATGCCGTGCCGGCATCGGCCCCGGCCCGTATTGCCGTGGACAGCAAGTACTGGCTGTGGGTGAACGGACAGCTGGTGGTTTTTGAAGGCGGCCTCAAGCGGGGCCCAAATCCCCACGACAGTTATTTCGACGAGGTGGACCTGGCGCCTTACCTGCGGAAAGGAGGGAATCAGATAGCTCTGCTGCTCTGGTACTTCGGCAAGGATGGCTTTTCGCATCTGGGCAGTGGCAGGCCGCAAATGTGGTTCCAATGCCCGGCGCTGGGCGATGGCACCTGGCTCTGCCGCGTGCATCCCGCCTACGGAACGGCGGTGGACCTGCCCAAGCCCAATTATCGGCTATCGGAATCCAGCATTGCCTTTGATGCACGGAAGGATATCTTGGGTTGGCAGACTGGTTCGCTGGAGGGCTTTGCCCCGGCCGTGCCGGTGGAAAACACGCTGGGCGCCCTGCACACGCGCCCCATCCCGCAGTGGAAAGACTTCGGCGTGAAGGAAATTGCCTTTACAACGCATCCCGGACCGGAGGCCGATACCCTGGTGGCCCGGCTGCCCCACAATATGCAGATGACGCCGCTCTTTACGGTGGAAGACTCCGAAGGCGGGCATCGTGTTGTAATAGAGACTGATCACGCCAAGGTGGGGGTGGAATGCCTCCGGGCCGAATACTTTACCAAGGCGGGTAAGCAGGAATATGAATCACTTGGCTGGCTCAGCGGCGAAAAGATCATCCTTACGGTGCAGCATGGGGCGCAGGTATCGGCCCTGAAATACCGGGAAACCGGCTACGACACCACGCCGGATGGCCGTTTCATGTGCTCGGATCCCTTCTTTAACAAATTCTGGGAGAAAGGCTTGCGTACCATCTACGTGAATGCGCGCGATACTTTCTTCGACTGTCCGGACCGTGAAAGGGCTCAGTGGTGGGGCGACATTGTGACCATTCTGGGCGAAAGTTTCTATACCTACTCCACCTCCCTGCACGGTCTCATCCGCAAGGGCATCCGCGAACTGGCGGCCTGGCAGCGTCCCGACGATATCCTTTTCTCTCCCATTCCCGGCAATTACGGGGTGGAACTGCCCTGCCAGATGCTGGCGGCCGTGGGCCGATACGGCTTCTGGAATTACTACATGAACACCGGCGACAAGGAGACTATCGCCCAGGTGTATCCGGCGGTGAAGCGCTACCTGGCCACCTACCAAGTGGGTCCCGACGGCCTGATGGCTTGGCACAACGGTGACTGGAACTGGGGCGACTGGGGGGACAACAAAGACATGCGTCTGCTGCAGAATCTCTGGTATGTGCTGGCGCTGCAGAGCGTATCCGATATGGCCGATCTGGTGGGTGAGGAAGGCGAAGGCGGTGCGTATTGGAGCCAGATGGAGACGCTGCGCGATGCCATCAACCGCGTCTGTTGGACGGGAAGCGCCTATCGGCATCCGGAGTACGCCGGAGCCACCGACGACCGCGTGAATGCCCTGGCCGTGCTTGCCGGCGTGGCCTCGGAGGACAAGTACGATGCTTTGTTCGAGGTATTGAAGGCCGAGGAACACGCCAGTCCCTATATGGAGAAATACGTGATGGAGGCCCTCTTCGCCATGGGACATGGGGATTATGCCCTCCAGCGCGAACGCAAGCGCTACGACTGGATGGTGAACCATCCCGATCACGATACCTTGTTCGAACATTGGGGCGTGGGTGTGGACAATAACTGGAGTGGAGGCAGCGTGAACCACGCCTGGAGCGGCGGCCCGCTGGCCGTGTTCCCCGCCCGGATGCTGGGTATCGTGCCCACGCAGCCCGGTTGGACGGAGTTCTCCGTCCGTCCGGATCCTGCGGCCTTCGACCAGTGCGGCATTTCCTTCCCCACGGTGCTGGGAACCGTAGCGGTGGCCCTGGACCGCGAAAAAGGCATTCTGGCAGTCACCGTTCCCGAAGGCTCCCGGGCCGAAGTAAGCATTCCCGGGACCATCCAGCACCATACCCTGGGCCCCGGCACGCACCGGGTGAACTTGCAGGAATCTGCACCTGCGGCTAAGGGAACTTATCCATATCAGGATGCCAATCGGCCCGTGGACAAGCGGGTGAAGGACCTGATGAAGCGCATGTCCGATGAGGACAAGGTGGCGCAGATCAGCGCACAGTTGCTGTTCAAGGAAGAATTTTCCCAAAAACGCGACTACAAGGCGGGCCACGTGCGCAATGTGGGCCACTTCATGCCCAATGCCAGCCCACAGGCCGTGGCCGAAGCCATCAACGAGGATACACGTCGCTCCATAGAAGTCAGCCCCTGGGGTATTCCCGTGCTCCAGCATGGCGAGGCCCTGCACGGCGCTCAGTGGGGCAACGCCACCTGCTTCCCGCAGAGCATAGCCATGGGTGCCACCTTCGATGAAGATCTGTACAGCCGTGTGGGAGCGGTGGTAGCCAAGGAACTGCGTGCCGTGGGTGTCCGTCAGGTGTATGCTCCGGTGATCAATATCACGCGTGACCAGCGCTGGGGCCGCGGACAGGAGAGTTACGGCGAGGACGTCCTCCTGAACAGCCGCATGGGCGTGGCCTATGTAAAGGCCCTGGAGGGTGGCGGCGTGGTGGCCACCCCCAAGCATTTCGTGGACAATTACGGTGAGGGAGGTCATGATTCCTTCGCCTCCATTACCTCCTGGCGTGAACTGCGGGAAGTGTATCTGGAGCCCTTCCGGGCCTGTTTCCAGGAAGGCGGAGCCCGCAGCGTAATGAGTTCCTACAATTCCGTGGATGGGGTTCCGTCCAGTTGCAACAGCGTCCTGCTTCAGGACATCCTCAAAAAGGAATGGGGCTTCGACGGCTATGTGGTGAGCGACTACGGTGCCGTGGAAAATGTGCACAATAGCCATAAGATGGCTGCCACCGACGAAGACGCCCTGGCCCTTTGCCTGGAGAACGGATTGGATTTGCAGCTGCATTACACTTCCAAGAACCTGCTAGATCTGGTACGTAACGGAAATGTGTCTCGGAAAACGCTGGACGAATCTGTGCGCCGGGTGCTCAAGATCAAGTTTGAGCTGGGTCTTTTCGACCAGCCCTTTGTGGATGCGGAGAAAGCGGATGAAGTGGTCCGCTGTCCGGAGCACCGGGAACTGGCCTACGAAAGTGCTGTCAAGTCCATGACGCTGCTCAAGAACGATGGTATCCTGCCGTTGAAGGGCGTTCGTCGTATCGGCCTGTATGGTCCGGCGGCCGATGCCTTGAATCTGGGCGACTACAGCGGCGGTTATGGCGGTTGGCACGGCGAGGGTGCCATTACGCCTTATGAAGGACTGAAGCAAGCCCTGGCCGGACAGACCCAGGTGGCGCTGAATCCCGATCCCCGCAGCTGCGACGTGCTGCTGTTCTTCCCCTCCATCCGGGAAGAGGAGGGGAGCGACCGCAGCAGCTTCCGTCTGCCATCGGCCCAAATGAAGGCCCGGCGTGAAGAAACCGGAGCGGTGATCATAGCCGGCCAGCAGGAGCAGAACATCACCGTGGACCAGGAAAAGATGGTCCGGGACCTCATCGCCACGGGCAAACCGGTGGTCGTGGTGCTGCACAATGGTGCCGTGATTGAGATCACCGACTGGGTGGACGGCGCCGCAGCGGTACTGGAGGCCTGGTATCCGGGCGAACAGGGCGACCGGGCCGTGGCCGATATCCTCACCGGTGCGCGTAATCCGGGCGGACGCCTGCCCTTCAGTTGGGTGCGTACTATCGGCCAGAATCCTTATTACTATTCCATCAAGCCCAGCGGACGCGGGTACGGATATGTGGAAAACGATGGTTCCCCCCTGTATCCGTTTGGTTATGGCCTAAGTTATACCAGCTTTGCTTACAGTAATTTACGCATACCGGAAGAACTTCCGGCCGGGGAAAACCTGCGTGTTTGCGTGACGGTGACCAACACCGGTTCCGTCGAGGGCGATGAAGTGGTGCAGCTCTATGCGCACGACGAATTGGCCTCCGTAGTTCGGCCTCTGAAGCAACTGGTGGCTTTCCGGCGTGTTACGCTGGCTCCGGGCGAAAGCCGGGATGTTGAACTGGAAGTCCCGTATCGGCAATTTGGCCTGTGGGACAAAGAGATGCATTTTGGCGTGGAAGAAGGCTGGTTTGAACTCTGGCTGGGCCGCAATGCCAACGAGCGCATCACAGGCGGTAGGATTTATGTAAAATAATGAATATGAGTAGATTGCATTTCACGTCGGTCGGCATGGCGGTGACGCTGCTGGCGGGCTGCGCCCAGAAGCAGGAAGAAAGCCTGAAATTCATTACACCGGTTCCTTTCTCCCAGGTGCAGATTCAGGATGGCTTCTGGTCGCCCCGGCTGCAAGCCCACAAGGATGTAACCCTGGCGGTTTGCATCGACCAGATTGAAAACCAGACCGGCCGCATCCGTAATTACGAGAATGCGGCGAAGGGCCGTGGGGAGCATTCCGGTATCTTCTTTGACGATTCCGATGTGTACAAGGCCCTGGAGGGAATGGCCTATTCCCTGCAGAACCATCCGGACCCGGAGCTGGAAGCCAAGTGCGACGAGTGGATTGACAAGTTCGCCGCGGCCCAGCAGCCCGACGGCTACATCAACACCTTCTACACCCTCACCGGGCTGGAGAACCGCTGGAAGAACATGGACCGGCACGAGATGTACTGCGCCGGCCATATGATCGAGGCGGGTGTGGCCTATTACCAGGTCACCGGCAAGCGCAAGCTGCTTGACGTGTGCATCCGTATGGCCGACCATATGATGTCGGTCTTCGGCCCCGGTAAACGTCACTGGGTGCCAGGCCATGAGGAAATCGAACTGGCCCTGGTGAAACTGTACCAGACCACCGGTGAAAAGAAATACCTGGATTTTGCCGACTGGCTCCTGAACGAGCGCGGCCACGGTTACGGCTCCTATGGGGACGAGCGCGTGTGGCCCACGCACTATTACCAGGACGAGGTCCCGGTGCGGGAGATGGCCGAAATCTCCGGCCACGCCGTGCGTTCCATGTACCTGTACTGCGGCATGGCCGACGTGGCCTCCTACACCGGAGACCAGGGCTATCGGGACGCCCTGGACCGGGTGTGGGACGACGTAGTGTACCGCAATATGTACATCACCGGAGGTATCGGCCAGTCGGCCCACAATGAGGGCTTTACCGACGATTACAGCCTCCCGAACCTCACGGCCTACTGCGAAACCTGCGCTTCCGTGGGCATGGTGCTCTGGAACTGGCGCATGGGCCAGTTTACCGGCGACGGCAAGTATGCCGACGTGCTGGAGCGGGCCCTGTACAACGGTGCCCTGGCGGGCATCTCGCTCTCGGGCGACCGCTTCTTCTACGTGAACCCCCTGGAGTCACTGGGCAACCATCATCGGCAGGCCTGGTTCGGCTGTGCCTGCTGCCCCAGCCAGATCTGCCGCTTCCTGCCTTCCATCGGCAATTATGTGTACGGTGTGTCGGATAAGGCCATCTGGGTGAACCTGTATATGGGGAGCAAGGCCGATATCGGCAAAGGCATCACCTTAACGCAAGAAACGGCTTATCCCTGGGAGGGTGCCGTGACCCTCACCCTGGGCCTGGAGCGCCGCCTGCGCAAGGAACTGCGCCTGCGCATTCCCGCCTGGTGCAAAACCTACACGCTCACCGTAAACGGTCAGGCGGTGGAAGCGCCGGTGGAAAAAGGCTATGCGGTGCTGGAAGGCCCCTGGAAGGACGGGGACCGAATCCAGCTGAACCTGGATATGCCTGTGGAAGTGGTGGCCGCAGACCCCCGCGTGAAGGAAGATATAGGGCTCAGGGCCATCCAGCGCGGTCCCGTGGTTTATTGCCTGGAAGAAGCCGACAACCCCGGGGACTTTGACAAACTGACGCTTTCAGCGGATGCGGAACTGGTGACGGAGACCTTGCCCGGCAAGTTGGGCGGCATCGTGGAGATATCGGCCCGGATGGGAGACAGCATGCTCACGTTCATCCCGTACTACGCCTGGGACAACCGTGAACCCGGGAAAATGAAAGTATGGGTGCCTTGGAATTAGAACAAACACATGTATATGAAACGATTACTGATATGTTTGAGCCTGCTTTTGGGGACACTGACACTGGCAGCCCAGGAGCTAACCATGGAAGGCGGCCGGTTCCAGAAGGGGGACAATCCGGCTTGGAGCGCGGCGGCTTTCGACGACAGCGCCTGGCGGGAGGTCACCTTTAACCAGTCCTGGGAGGAACTGGTGGATTACGCAAACGGCTACGGCTGGTACAGGATTCACGTGGTGATTCCTTCCTCGCTTAAAAAGGGTGTGGTGGATGCCATCATGCTGGATCTGGGCGCCATCGATGACTCCGACCAGACCTGGATCAACGGCCATCCTGTGGGAAAGGACGGAACCTTCCCGGAAGATCCGGGCGGCTATTCCAGCGAGTGGGGCAGACGCCGCCGCTATATCGTAGACCCTTCCTGGGTGCGCTGGGACCGGGAAAACATCATCGCCGTGCGGGTGTATAATTACGGCGATCCCGGCGGTTTCTACCGCGGAGCGGCCCATATTACCAAACCCAGTCTGAAGGATTTTGCCCGCCTTTCTCTGGTTGCCGAAGAAGGAGGCTACAAGGCGGTCCTGAACTCGTCGGTGAAGACGGTGGGTTCCCTGGAGGTGACCGTTACGGACGTAATGACCGGTGCCACGGAAATGTCCAAGGCCCAGAAAGTGACGGTACCGGCCTGGAAGGAAAAACAGCTCTCCTATGCCCTGGCGCCGCAAAAGCGTATTTCGGTTACATACAGCGATCCCCGCTTTTCAGAAGTCTTGAAGGCCGAAGTATGCTCGCCCTATATCCTCACGCCGCCGGCGCCGGCTACGCCCCGTTACAACGGTCCGCTGGTATTCGGCGTGCGGCCGGGTTCTCCGGTCATCTTCCGCCTGGCATTCTCGGGTGAAAAACCTATGAAATACGCTGTGGAGGGTCTTCCGGATGGCGTTGTCCTGGATCCGGACAAGGGCGTGCTCAGCGGCAGCTGCGCCGTGGAAGGCGACTATCCGCTCACTTTCACGGCCACCAACGCCAAAGGCAGTACATCGGCCCAGTTTACCCTGAAAGTGGGGACACAGATCGGCCTGACCCCGCCTATGGGCTGGAACAGTTGGAACTGCTGGGCTCTGAGCGTATCGCAGGAGAAGGTGATGGCATCGGCCGCCGCCCTTATCAATCGGGGCCTGGCCGATTACGGTTACTGTTACATGAACATCGACGATGCCTGGGAGGCCGAATACCGGACTCCGGACGGTCGCATCGAGGCCAATGAAAAGTTCCCGGACATGAAGGCCCTGGGCGATTATCTCCATAGCAACGGCCTTAAGTTCGGCATCTATTCCAGTCCCGGCGACCATACTTGCGGCGGTTATCTGGGTTCTTTGGACCACGAACAGCAGGATGCCGAAGTCTGGAACAGTTGGGGTGTAGACTATTTGAAATATGACTGGTGCGGCTATTCCAAGGTTTATGATGCCGGCAGGGACCGTTCCACGGCCGCCTGTATCCGTCCTTATCTGAAAATGCAGCAGTATCTGCGGGAGCAGCCGCGCGACATCTTCTATTCCCTTTGCCAGTACGGTTGGGACAAGGTCTGGGAATGGGGCGCCTACATCGATGCCAATTCCTGGCGCACTTCGCACGACATCACCGACACCTGGGAATCCCTTTACGTTACAGGCTTTGAGCGGCAGCCCGGACTGCATCCCTATGCCGGTCCCGGGCATTGGAACGATCCCGACATGCTCATCGTGGGTAAAGTGGGTTGGAGCAGCAGCCTGCATGATAGCCGCCTCACGCCCGATGAACAGTATACACATATCTCACTTTGGTCGCTGCTGGCTGCCAACATGCTGATCGGCTGCCCCATCGACCTGATAGATGACTTTACCTTCAATCTCCTCTGTAACAACGAGGTAAATGCGGTGAACCAGGACATTCTGGGTCACCAGGCCCACCAGGATGTGGTGGAGGACGGAATCCAGATCTGGAGCCGCGACCTCTATGACGGCACCCATGCCGTGGGTATCTTCAACCTGAACCTGACCACGGTTCCGGTACAGCTTGGCGGCGAACTGGCCAAAATCGGCCTGTCTGCCGATACCGTCCGTGATCTCTGGCGCCAGAAGGAAATTCCCACAGACGCCGTGTACCAGATTCCGCCCCACGGGGTGCTTTATGTTAAAACCGGAAAAGAATGAAAAAGCTAGTTTTGATCCTGGGCCTTGCGCTCTCGCTGTTCAACTTACAGGCCCAGCAAAAGTACGATGTGGCCGCTTATCTGTATCCCGCCTATGCGGCGGGTGATCCGCGCCTCAGGCCTTTCTGGCCCATGGGCATGGGCGAATGGGAGACGGTGCTCACCATGCAGAAGCGTTTCCCGGGCCATCCCTGGAACCGGACACCCCTCTGGGGCTACATCAACGAGGCCGATCCATCCGTAATGGAGATGGAGATAGACCAGGCCACCAGTCACGGCGTGAACGTATTCATCTTCGACTGGTACTGGCTGGACGGCCGTCCCTGGATGGAGACCACCCTCACGGAAGGCTTCCTGAAGGCCCGCAACCGCGACAAGATGCAGTTCTACCTCATGTGGGCCAACCACAATGTGGGGAACGACTGGGATACCCGCATCTCCGGTTATCAGGAAGGCAATATCATCTATCGCGGCGGCGTGGACCGGGAGGAGTTCGAGAAAATTTGCAAGCGGAACATCGAACTGTTTTTCAAACAGCCCAACTACTACAAGATTGACGGCAAGCCGGTGTTCATGATTTATGAAGTGAACACTTTTATAGAGGGTATCGGCGGCGTGAATGCTGCCCGGGACGCCCTGGCCTGGTTCCGGAAGGAGGTGAAAAAAGCCGGATTCCCGGACCTGGAACTGCAGTTCACCATGTGGGACAGTCAGTTCAACTACAGCGGCGTGGACGAAGCCAAGGTGAAGGCCGGCCGGCCCCGGGAGGATTTCATCCGTGGACTGGGCTTCAACAGCATGTCCCACTATCAGTTCTGTCACTTCATCTGGATGGACGACGACTATCAGAACATCCTGAACCGGGCCTATGAAGAATGGGATAAACTGGATGCCGAATTCACCCTCCCGTACTATCCGCACGTGTCCATCGGCTGGGATAACAGCCCTCGCTTCGGCGACAGCGCCGTTGTGAAAGAGAATACGCCGGAGCGTTTTGAAGAGGCCCTCCGCCGGGCCAAGGCCTGGGTCGATGGCCGTCCCGGCCTGCATCCGCTCATCACCATCAACTCCTGGAACGAGTGGACCGAAACCAGTTACCTCCAGCCGGACAACGTTTACGGCTACGGCTATCTGGACGCCGTCAGGAACGTGTTTGTGAATAACTGATTTTTATGAAGAAGATATATCCTTGCTTATTCCTTGCGCTGGCTCTTTCCTGCCAGCAGCAGCCGGCCGGGCCCTGGAAACTGGACCGGGCGGCCACCATGCTGGATGAGGGACAGAGTTTTCAGCTGAATCTTAAGGGAACAGTTCCGCGTAAGTTGGAGTGGACTTCCGGCGATGAGGCGGTGGCGCAGGTGAACAAGCGGGGAGAGGTTCTCGCCTTATCGGCCGGCGATGCCTGGATTTATGCCGCCAATCCCAAGACCGGGGAGAAAGACAGCTGTTTGGTGTCCGTGGGTTATCTGCCCCAGAATCCCATCCTGCCGCCCAGTTGGGAACTGTTCATTGCCGACGGTGAACCCCACGTTTTCGGTGGCCGCATGTATATCTTCGGCTCACGGGACAACTACGACGGCTATGGACCGGATGGCCGGCGGGAGTGGTGCTCCGACAATTATCACGTGCTTTGGTCCGATGACCTGCTGCACTGGACCGATGCAGGAGAAGCCCTGAACCTGAAAGATATCCCCGAAGAGGTAAAGGGCGGTGGCATCCGCCTGTGGGCACCGGACGTGTTCCAGGATCCGCAGACCGGGAAGTTCCACATGGTCACCTGCACCAATAACGACAAAGTCTTCATCCTGGATGCCGACACTCCGGAAGGCCCGTACACGAACGCCCGCACCGTTACCCTGAACGGGGAGGAACTGGGCCACATCGATCCGGGCATCCTGGTGGATGACGACGGAAAAGTGTACCTGGCCCTTCCCAAGTTCATCGTGGCGCAGTTGGATCCGGCCGATTATGCCCGCATCCTGCCGGAAACCGTGCGGGACCTTACCCCGGCGATGCCCAGGGACAACGATCCCTTCGAAGGTCCTTCGCTGCGTAAACGGGGAGATACGTACTACTACATCTACATCCAGAATACAGGCCGAATTGTGGATAACGGCTGGATTCCTACCCGAATGGCTTACTTGACCGCCAAGGAGCCCTTGGGGCCCTATACCTACCAGGGGCTCATTGTTACCAACCACGAGTATCCCAATACCGGCAATGTCCACGGTTCCTTTGAATGTTGGGATGGTCAGTGGGTGGTGCAGTACCATCGGAGCGTCCCTGGTTTGGCCCTCACACGTGTAGCCTGCCTGGACCCCTTGGAATTCAACGAGGACGGTACCATCCGCGAAGTGAAAATGTCTTCGTCCGGCATCCGGGGCGCGTTTCAATTGGGTGACAGGATCCAGGCTTCCGCTGCAGTGGAATACTCCCTGGGCCGGGCCGGTGCAGAGATGGTGGAACTGAAAAGGAAAGAGTATCCCGTCATTTCCTTCAAGGCCGATGGTCAGTGGACCGGTTACCGCTATGTGGATTTCTCCCAGGCACCGGCCACCCTTACCGTGTGCGTTAAATCCGGACAGCCCGGCGGGCAGCTGGAGTTGCGGAAAGGCGCTCCGGACGGCCCTGTCATGGCTACGATGGAGATTCCGGACACCGGCTGGAAGTGGAAAGAGCAGACCGTCCCGCTGCAAGTGGATGCTTCCGGCAAAGAGGCCGTCTATCTGCTAGCCAAAGTGGCGCCCTTCCGTGTCAAATACTTTCGCTTTGAGTAACGCCGTGGAGATAAATTATTAATAATCAACGAATTATGAAAAAACGATTGGTTGAAAGTGTACAATCGATTTTGTGTAAATCGTTAATAATCAATTGTTTAATCCCCACGCTCCTGGGAGGGGCTATCTCCTGTTCGCCCCGGAACACGTTGTTTAAGGACGGCGAGTCTTCCTATACCATTGTCCTGGACAGCCAGGCTACGGAGATTGAGCGTTATGCCGCCCAGGAGTTGCAGACTTGGCTGGAGCAGGTGAGCGGGGTGCAGATTCCCATTGCCGTGGAAACTCCTAGCGGGAATCGATTGATACTGGAAACGGAAGACCGGCAGGGGAGGGATGATGCCTTTGTGTATTACAGCGATGGGGCCGATATCCATTTCCGGGGGGAAGGCCCCCGGGGAACGCTCTATGCCGTTTATGCCTTCCTGGAAAACGAACTGGACTGCCGCTGGTATTCGCTGAAGGTTAGCGTGGCGCCGCATAAGGACAGTTGGCAATTCGGAAAACTGCACTGCCAGGAAGCTCCCGGCATCCGGATCCGGGACAACTGTTATCTGGATCCACGGACCCAACCGGTGTTCTCGGCCCGCTTGCGTAATAATTTCGTGCGGATTCCCTCGCCGGACGGGACTGGGACCATTCCCGGCAGCGCCGAAGGTTATTGGGGCGTTCACGCTTTGGGAACCCACGTTCCGGTAGGCAAATACTTTGCCACCCATCCGGAATACTTCTGCCTGCGGGATGGCCAACGCTACGGCGGTTACGGCCAGCCATGTCTGTCCAATCCGGAGGTGTTGCAGATTACCATCGAAAGCGTTCGCAAGATTATGCGGGAGCAGCCGGACTTTCTCATCTATTCGGTGGAGCAGAACGACAACCAGCTTTTCTGCCAATGCGATGCCTGTGAGGCGCTTGCCAATCAATACGGCGGGCAGTCCGGCGTAATGATATGGTTCGTAAACCAGGTGGCCGATGCCGTCAGGGACGAGTTCCCGGACAAGTTCATCGGCACTTTTGCCTACCAATACACTCGCCATGCGCCCAAGAACATCCAGCCCCGTGAAAACGTGGTGGTCCGTCTGTGCAGTATCGAGTGTTGCATGTGGCACGGCTACGACGAATGTGAGCAGAACCTGGCGTTCTTAAAAGACCTGCAAGACTGGGGCACCCTGGCCCCGCATCTGTACATCTGGGATTATGTAACCGACTTTGCCCAGTACTGCCTGCCGGTAGCCAATTGGAAAACCCTGCAGCCGCATATCCGGGATTTCCGGGACAACCATGCCATCGGTATCCTGGAAGAGGGTGATTATCAGACGGTTTCCTGCGAACTCCGGGAAATGCGCACCTGGCTGCTGTCCAAACTTATGTGGAATCCCGATGCCGATGTAGATGCCCTCATCCGTGATTTCACGGACGGGTATTACGGCCCCGCCGGCCGTTACATCCGGGACTATCTGGACCTGGAGGAACGCATCCTGCGCCGACCCGGCATACACGGCAACTGTTATGTACACCCTTCCGACACGATGTTTACTTTAGAGTTCATCCGGGAAGGCCGGGCCCTCTTCGCCCAGGCCAAGGAAGCGGTGGCCGATAACCAGGCCCTGTACGACCGGGTGGAAACCGCCGAAATGCCGCTCTGCTTCCTGCAAATGGTCAAAAACCCGCTTCAGGGTTTCCGGGAACAGGCCGATGAACTGGTCCGGCGCGTGGTGGAACGCGAGGGTATGAGCCGCCTGGCCGAAGGAGCCTGGGCAGGCGGAACGATGTCTGCAAAAGACCTGCTGGCCGGCTATGACAGGATCCGGAAGGAAATTGAGAAGAGCGAACTTATGCCGGCCGTGGCGGCGAATCCCACCAGGAAAGGCGTCCGCTTTACCCGCTACGAAGGGAATTTCATGTCCACGGAGGAGATGCTTCGCAAAGGCAAAGTGGTGGAGCAGGGGACTATGGAGGAGATAGCCATCGATACCCGTCCCGAGGCCGATCACTTCGGCTATGTGTTTGAAGGCTGGCTGGAAGCTTTCGAAGAAGGCCTGTACCAGTTCCGGATCACTTCCGATGACGGAACGGTGCTTCTGATGGACGGAAAGCGGGTTCTGGAGCTGGACGGTTCCCATTCCCCGGAAACCGGATTCTGCTATTTATTGTTGGAAAAAGGCTTCCATCGGCTGGAACTCCGCTATTTTGAAGATTGTGAAGGACAAATTCTCTCTGCAAGGCTTACGGGCCCCGATGGAAAAGAGACAGACCTGTGTTTAACTATCTGATACTATGAAAAGGAATTCTTTGCTCGTTATTTTGGCCCTCTTGCTGGCAGTTTCGTGCGGTCAGGGCAGCCAGGGTGTAACGGTCCGTCTGGATACCGGCCGTGATCCCATCCCGGCTGGGAACCTGGGACACAATCCCATTTGCCCCATGGGCGTATATATGGCCGATCCCAGTGCCAAGGTAATGGACGGAAAACTGTATGTAGCCTGTTCCCTGGACTTGACCACCGATCTCTGGTGCTCGCCCTATCACCATATGCTTTCCTCGGAGGACGCCCTTCATTGGACCCTGCACCCCAACGTATTCGCCACCCGGGGAGAATATGACGAGGTTTCCTATGCGGACGCCGACCTCTACGCTCCGGACATTGCCGAAAAGGACGGAAAGTATTACCTCTACTACGACATGTCCGACTGGACTGAGGGCGTGGCCGAGGCCGACAGCCCGGCCGGACCTTTCCACAACGGACAGCGCATAGGCGATATCACCGGTATCGACCCCACCGTGTTCATTGACGACGACGGACAGGCCTACTATTTCTGGGACCAGTTCAGCGCGCGGGGTGCCAAATTGAACCCGGACATGAAGACGCTGGACATGTCCACCCTGCACGAAGGCATCGTCACGGAAAAGGACCATTATTTCCACGAGGGCAGCTTCGTGTTCAAGCGCGACGGCTGGTATTACTATGTGTATGCCGATATCAGCCGTCAGAACATGCCCACCTGTATCGGCTATTCCATGTCCCGCAATGTTTTCGGCCCTTATGAGTACAAGGGTGTGATTGTGGACAGCAACGGCTGCGACCCGGACGTGTGGAACAACCATGGTTCGGTGGTGGAATTCGGCGGACAGTGGTATGTGCTGTACCACCGTTCCACCCATCACACCAGCAAGCTCCGGAAGGCCTGTATCGAGCCCATCACCTTCAACGCCGATGGCACCATCAACGAGGTAGAAATGACCTCCCAGGGCGCCGGAGCGCCGTTATCGGCCTATGAAACCATTGACGCCGCCCGCGCCTGTCTCTTCAACGGCGGACCGCACATCCGTCTGATGGATGGCAGCACGGACCGGGAAATCGTTTCCGGTATCCTGGACGGCAGCAAGGCTGTCTGGAAGTATGTGGCTTTCGGCCCCGAAACTAAGAAACTGACGGTTCGCGTGCGCGCCCTGGCCGGCGGTACCATCACCGTGGCCCAGGACCAGTCTTTCTCCGGCCAGATCGCCTGGCTGGATGTCCCTGCCGGAAAGGGTGAATGGCAGACCCTGTCCTGCGAGGTGGAAAATGCAGAAGCCGGCCCTCATGCCCTCTGGCTCATGTTCAGCGGCCCCGGCAAATCCTGGAAGGAAAAACCGGAACTCTTCGACATCGATTGGATGATATTTGAATAGACACTTATGAAAAGGCTGCTTCCCATTCTGTTAACGGCTTTTCTGATCCTGTCCGGCATGGGGCATCTTGTACCAACCATGCCTGTTCCTGCTTCCTGCCGGTCGGCCGGATAACAAAGGGACTGTGGCTTATCACCTTCGTACCGGTACCCACGGTATTACCTGCTGGGACTGGCTGCAATATATGGATTGGCTCAAAAATTTTGTATCTTTAAGCATTTAAATCAGATACCGGATATGGACAGGAGAGATTTCATTAAAGTTTTGGGCGCGGCTGCCGCCGGAATGGCCCTTACAGGATGCGGTCCCCGGCCGGAAAAAACGGCCGTTCCCGTGTTGCCGCCCACGGATCCTTCCAAGATTGCCCGCGACGTGGAAGCGCTCCCGCCGCTGCATGTCAAGGAGATACACGTTCGGGTGGGCGCATCGGAACCTTTCGGCGTTCTGCACGTTTCAGACACGCACATCGTCCGGGCCGATGACCGCGACGACGAAAGGAAAATCGCCCTGGCCTCCTGGCGTGTCCGGAGCATGACTTATGGGGAACATTACCTGGACGAAGCCATCCGCTATGCCCGGGACCACGGTCTTTATATGATGCACACCGGCGACCTGTACGATTTCGTATCCGAAGCCAACCTGGACTCCTGTGCCGCCCATATGCTGGCGGCCGACTGGTTCGTCTGTGCCGGAAACCATGAGTATTCCAAATACGTGGGCGAAGCTAAGGAGGACGAGGCCTACAAGGAAAGCAGCCGGGAGGCCGTGCAGGGCGCCTATCCCAACAACCTGTTCTTTGCCAGCCGTATCATCAACGGAGTCAATTTCGTAGCCCTGGACGATGTCTACTACAATTTCACGGAACGCCAGCATGCCCTGATGGAGGAAGAAATGAAAAAAGGCCTTCCCGTGGTGATGCTCTGCCACGTTCCGCTTTACACCCCGCAGGCGCTGGCCGATGAACTCAGTTTCACCAACGGCAATTGCGGTTATCTCACCGGTGTTCCGGAGGAATTCACCTCGAAGTACGACCCTGGCGTCACTTATCCGGCCAGTCAGGAATGGCGTTACCGCAAGGTGCAGCAGCATTCCGATGAACCTACCCTGGAGTTCCTGGCCTGGCTCAAGGAGCAGCCACTGCTGAAAGCGATCCTCTGCGGCCACTGCCACCGGTATTACGAAGAACGCTTCTCTCCCACCGCCATGCTGTATGCCGTAGACGCCACCTACCACGGTGGGGTTCAGGCTGTCTATTTCGATTAATAATAATCCATGATTTATGAGAAAATTATGTAAATTACTCATAATCAGCTGCTTCGTATCCACGCCCCTGCTAGCGCAGGAACGTTTCCCGGACGGGAAGAAGATATCAGCCTGGTTTGGCAAGGCCGGGAAGGTGGAATTGCTGAATCTGGGCCGGCAATTTGTCCTGACGGACTATGGCGTGAAGGCCGACCAGCCCTTTATCCAGACCGAAGCCATCCAGCAGGTAATTGACCTGGCTGCCGCGCAGGGCGGCGGGGTCATCGTGGTGCCCGAAGGCGTATTCCGCAGCGGAGCCCTGTACTTCCCCCAGGGAACGAATTTCTGGGTGGAAGGGACCCTGCTGGGATCGGACCGGGTGAAGGATTATCCGCTCACCACCACCCGCATCGAGGGACAGACCTGCCGCTATTTCCCGGCTCTGATCAACATTGAAGGCGTGGACAGTTTTGTGCTGGGCGGTCCGGGCCTCATCGATGGCAACGGAACGGAGTTCTGGCGGGAAATGAAGATCCGCTGGTCCTGGAAAAAGGATGCCATCAACAAGGACGGGCAGCGGCCCCGCCTGGTATATATTGCCAACAGTGCCAACGTGACGGTGCAGGACCTTCGCATGAAGGACAGTCCGTTCTGGACCAACCACGCCTACCGCAGCCATCACCTGCGCTTCCTGGACCTGCATATCACCTCCCCCTCCAGCGGTGAAGTGGTGGGCTACAGTACCGATGCCATCGACCTGGACAACTGCCACGACGTACTGGTAAAGGGCTGCTACATGGACGTTTGCGACGACGGCGTAGTGCTCAAGGGCGGCAAAGGCACTTGGGCCGATAAAGCCGCGGAGAACGGTCCCAACAACGACATCATCGTGGAGGATTGCACTTTCGGCCAGACCCATGCCTGCCTGACCCTGGGCAGCGAATCCATAGAAGACCGGAATGTGATTGTGCGGCGCTGTGTTTCCGAAGCCGCGTACAATGTCCTGCATCTGAAACTGCGCCCCGACACCCCGCAGCATTACGAATTCATCCGCATAGAGGATGTTACAGGCAAGGTGGGCTCCATCCTGCGCATCCGGCCTTGGACGCAATATTACCAGATGGAGGAGCGGGAGAATATGCCCATTTCCGTTTGCAACGATATCGCTCTCCAGAATATCCGTGTGGAGTGCCGGCAGGTGCTGGATATGGAATTGTCGGACCAGTATGAACTGCTGAACGTCACGCTGGAAGGGAAGGATGTGGTGGAGATGCTAAAGGGCGCTGCGGAAGCCAGCCCGGTTCCGGTCAGGCCCGGCGTTTGGTCGGCCGCACAGCAGAACGAAGTGCGCACCAAGGCCTATGCCACGGTGAATTACGATGAATCGGCCATCCCGCCCTATACGCTGGAAGACCCGCTGTGCTTTGCCGACGGCCGCAAGTTGCGTTCCCGAAAGCAGTGGCCGGAACGGCGGAAGGAAATCCTGGACATCTTCCAGCGGCAGATGTATGGCCAGATTCCTCCATCGGCCGAAATCTTTTTGGAAACGTTGGAAGAAGGCACCACGCTGGCCGGTTTTGCCCGCCGCCGGCAGGTGCGGATGTGGTTCAAGGCCGATCATACCGGCCCCCACATCGACTGGCTGGAGCTGATCCCTACCCAGGTGCAAGGCCCCTGTCCCGCCATCCTGCTGCTGAATTATACGGGCAATCACGAACTGTTGGAAGACAAGGAAATCCTGGTGACAGAGTCCTGGATGCGGGAAACGCCGCACAAAGCCTCTCAGTGCACCCGCGGCAAATTCAACCAGGACGGTAACGATACCGTGTTCCCTGTAAGCACCCTGCTGGCAAGGGGATACGCCCTGGTAACGGCCTGTTACTGTGATATTTCCCCGGATCCGGATCCGTTGGTGGAAAAGGATGGGGCCATCCTTCAGGATACTTTTGCCTATACCGGGGTGTTCGACCTCTGGGGACCCAGAGACCCGTCCAGGACCGACAACACAACGGCCCTGGCCGCCTGGGCCTGGGGCCTGATGCGGGGTATGGACATGATTGAGCAGGATCCTGCGCTGGACCAGAGGCGGGTGATCCTCACCGGCTACTCCCGTTTGGGCAAAGCCGCCCTGTTGGCAGGAGCCTTTGACGACAGGATTCCCGTGGTGGTGCCTGTTCAGACGGGTGGTGGCGGCGCTCCGCTGGCCAAACGCGACTACGGCGAGAAGATTGCCACGGAGGTCTCTTCCTTCCGGCATTGGTTCTGCCGCGCCTACGACCAATACGCATACGATACGGCTTCCATGCCCTTCGACCAGCACCTGCTGCTGGCCTGCGTGGCGCCCCGCGCCCTGCTGATAGAAGGCTTCGACAAGCCGTGGTTCGACACCAAAGGAGAATTCCTGGCCCTGCAGGCCGCTTCTCCGGTGTGGAACTTCTTAGGAGAAAAAGGCCTGCCGGCGGTAGCTTGGCCGGCCGATTATGATACCTCTGCTATCGGCCCCCGTGTGGGCTATGTCCGGCGTGACCAGGGGCATGGCATTGCCGCCATCGACTGGCATTGGATGCTGGATTTTGCCGATAAAATCTGGAAGGAATGAAAAGAGGATTACTGATACTGGCTTTAGGCTCCGTCCTTCTTTCCTGTCGGGAAGAGGGGACACTCCGTTGGGAAGGAATGACGCTGAAGGAGGGGGATACCCCCATCGGCCTTTTTGAAGTTCCGGAAGTGGCTGGGATTTCCCACCGGGAGGCTATAGAGAAGTTGGACGGGAGCACTTACAAGCTCACCTGCACTTTCGAAGCGCTGGAAGACAAGGACGATGTCCGTCTGGAAGCCCGCTTCGTGCACGGCTCCAAGGCCGATTTCTGGATGATTCCCTCCGTGTCCTACAACGGCAATGAGTGGGGGAAGGGCGGGGAGCCCAAGGGTGCGAAGGAAGACGGGGAGTGGCGTACGGTCTCTTACAGGCGTACTCCCATCCCCGGAGCCATGTATTCGGAGGGGACGCAATACGCCGTGGCAACCTGGTCGGACGCTCCTGCTGCTTTACAGGACGGGTTTTCCCTCTCTCTTCAGCCGGAGGATGTCCAGACCGGCCATTGCTATCTCTGGCCGGAAGAGGAGATGCCGCTAACCTATTCCAGGCGGGACCACTTCCAGTCCGGCTACCGCTATGCTAGCCCGCTCCGGAAAGGACAGACGGTGACCATACCGGTGTATATCCATGTGACACCATTGAAGGAAGAACATGGGGCCCTGCGCTCTTTCATGGATAAAGCCTGGGAACTGGCCCCCAAGCCGGAAGTTAAGGTGTTTTCGCCGGAGAAACTGTGGGAATTGGGCATCCGCTATGCCCGGGAATCCCTTTGGGCCGAAGAAGGGGACTACAAGGGCTTCAGCATCGGCCTTTTGCCCACACCGGAAGGAAGCTGGAAGCAACGGACCGGCGGGAAATACGAGATTGGATGGTGCGGGCAGAACGCCTCCTACGCCATTTCTCTTTTGCAGGACTATCTGAAAAACGGGTCCAAGGAATCTTTGGAGAAAGGCATGACCACCCTGGATACCTGGAGTCACTGCGGCCTGCCCAACGGCCTGTTCACCGTACATTTCGACAACCCCGATGGATCGGTGGACGCCTGCAACCTTGGCACTGCGGCGGTGAACTTCTTCGAGGCGTACGACATGGCGAAGGCCTGCGGCTTCGAACGACCCGAATACGAAGAGCTGGCCTACCGTATCTGCGATTTCGTGAAGGCCGATCAGCAGGAAAACGGCTGTTATGCCAAGGGCTGGCGCCCGGACGGCTCCTGCATCTACCGGGAAGGTACCATCGGCTGTTTCCTGGTTCCGGCCATGCTGGAAGCCTATCGCAGGAGCGGAAAGGAGGATTATCTGCAATCGGCCCAAAAGGCGTATGCCCATTATCTGTCAGAACTGAAGGAACTGGGTTTCACCACGGCCGGTGCCCTGGACACCTGGTGCATTGACAAGGAATCTTCCATCGCTTTGCTCCGTTCCGCCTTGCGTTTCCATCGGCTCACCGGGGAAAAGCAATATGTGGAGGATGCCGTGGCCGTTTCCTATTACCTGTCCACCTGGCTCTGGCATTACGATGAGGTTTATCCCCAGGAGGAGGATTTCTCGCGTTACGGATATCATACCTTCGGCGGCACCTCTGTGTCGGTCCAGCACAATCACCTGGATCCGTATGCGCTGTATTGGGTTCCGGAATGGGTGGAACTGTCGGATTTGACCGGCGACCCGCAATGGCGGGAGAAGGCGCTGGCCATCTGGCGGAACGGCAACCAGCTGGTCTCCGACGGGACACTGGAACTGAACGGCCTGGTTCGTCCCGCAGGCTCGCAGAACGAGGCTTATTTCGAGTGCCAGTGGGGGCTGGGTGCCGCTGGAGCTTATAATAAGGAAGGCCAGCGCATCAACAACTGGCTGGTGGCCTGGCCCGGCGCTTTCCGCCTGGAAACGCTGCGCCGCATAAACGATTGGGACTTATTGAGAAACTAATAATGACACTGATATGGATAGACGAGATTTTCTGAAAAGTACCGCTGCGGTAGCTGTGGCGGCGTCGGGTGCCGAAGGCCTGGTCAAGGCGGCCGAACGGGCCCGGACGGCTCTGCCGGAGGAAGAAGGGAAGCAGTTGCTGGCATCGGCCCCTATGTTGCAAAACTACGCCGAGACTTCGGTGGGCGTTGCTTTCGCCGTGAATGCACTGGCCAACGGATACGTGCTCATCGGCGAAAAACCCGACCTTTCCGATGCCCGGAAAGTGCTCTGCGGCGGCTATCGGCTGGCCGATATCGACGACCGCGTGATCCAGGTGCGCCTAACAGGTTTGAAGCCGGCTACGCGCTATTATTACCGCATCGGCGCCCATCGTGTCCACTATGGCCATGGCTACGACATGAAGGTGCTGGGTACGGAGGAAGATCCCCGGGTGTACAGCTTCGTTACGGCGGGTAAGGGACTAAAGGACAGTAGTTTCTGCGTGATTAACGATACGCATAAGCGCTGGGAGTCCTTCGGTCCCATCCAGGACAAACTGGCTGTCTTGGCACCGTCCTGTGTAATCTGGAACGGAGACGCCTCCAATTCGGAGGAAAAGCTGGAAAACCAGGTGCAGATCTATCTGGATCAGCCCATTGAGCGGAAAGATTACGCCGCCGAAACCCCCTATCTCTTCTGCCCCGGCAACCACGACTCCCGCGGATGGGCCAACCGCCATCTGGAACGGGTGTGGATGTACCGCCAGCCCGAAGAAAGGGATGTGCGCGACTGGGACCTGGGCCGTAACTTTGCGGTGCGGATGGGCGATATCGCCCTCATCGGCCTGGATACCGCCGAGGACAAACTGGATACGAATCCCATCTTTGCCGGTCTGTTCAAAAGCGCCGAATACCGGGAGGCCCAGACAGCCTGGCTGCGTGATGCCCTGAGCCGGAAGGAGATTGCCGAGGCACCCTTCCTGGTGGCCTTCTGCCACATTCCGCTGTTTGACGACGATCCCACCCACAATCCCGGCGATGTGGCACCGGCCGATTACGATCCGAAGTATTCCGCCGATTTCGCATACTGGCAGCGTACCTGCGGCCGGATGTGGGGACCGCTGCTGGACCAGGCCGGTTGCCAGTTGCTCATTACGGCCCATATGCATCATTACCGGGTAGACGCCCCCGCTCCCGGCCGCTGCTGGACCCAGATGGTGGGAGGCGGTCCGCGCATGAACGAAAACGAATATCCTACCGTGATGGAAGGCCGGATTGAGGATGGCCAGCTGCAAATAACCGTTCACAATATCTTCACCGGCTCCGTAATGGATGTCAAACGATTCCATCGGCGTGAAATGTAAATAACAGATAATCAGTAATTTATGAAAAATCAGGTAGTGATAAACACCAACATGATTTTGCGTAAACTGCTGGTAATCAGCTGTTTGTGTTTCACGCTTCCAGCCATGGCGCAGGAGGAGAAAAAAAATACCTACGGCGGATGGGAGTTCGTTGAGGTGAGCTATAATTTCAAGAAGGCCCCCCTTTATGCGTCCGTTTACTTTGAGCACGACAACTACGAGTACAAGCGCCTCGATTGTTGGTATACCCGTACCACGTTTGGTGTGAAGATCCTTCCCTGGCTCAAGGCCGATGTCGCCTACGATTTCTTGTATGAACCGGGCGGTGTTTTTACGCACAAGGCCCTCTTTAACATTACCGGTACGCTGAAGCAAGGGAACCTGAAGGTCTCCCTCCGGGAGCGGTATGTCCACGACTGGTTGGCGGACGAAGATAAGCAGGACAATGTGCTCCGCTCCCAGCTGAAGGCACAGTACGCCATCCCCAAGAGCCATTTCAGCCCTTACCTGGCTATCGAGATGTTCACCTGGGACACGTGGAAAAAAACCCGCCATTATGCGGGCTGCACTTTCGATATCAACAAGACCTTCCAGTTGGAGGCCTATTACATGTTTTATACTTTCAAAAACGCTCCCTCCGAGCATGTTATCGGTTTTGGCTTAAATATTTCCTTATAGACTATGAAACGTATTCTTTCTACCGTTTTGGCATTATCGGCCATCCTGTTCCTGGGGGCCTGTGCTCCCAAAGAAACGGCTCAGACAGAGCCTATTGCTTCCCATGTCATTCTTATCGGCCTGGACGGCTGGGGAACCTGGTGTATGGAAACGGGGGAATGCCCCTTCATCCGGGAAATGATGCAGGAGGGATCTTATACGCTGAACAAACGTACGGTCCTTCCTTCCTCCAGCGGTCCCAACTGGGCGGCCATGATGAACGGAACGCCCGTGGAGGCCACCGGTATCATCAGCAATAATGCTACGCCGGACTTCAAGCCCCTGGTGCTTACGGAGCATCATGCCCAGCCCACCTTCTTCCACCAGCTCAAGCAGGTTTGTCCGGAGGCCGAAACTGGTGTTATCTGCGAATGGGGAGACTTCATGAACTACACGGACCCCGCCTGCGTGGATTTCCAGAAGAAGATTGACGATCCCGAGACCTTCACGGAAGCCGTAGTGGAGGAAAGCGTAAAATACATCCAGGAGAAAAAACCGGTCCTGTGCTTCATCCACATTGACGCCCTGGACCACAAGGGACACGCCAACGGGCAGGGCTCTCCGGAATACTATGCCGAGCTCCCTCTTGTGGATGGCCGCGTACAGCGCATCGTAGAGGGCATCAAGGCTGCCGGTATCTATGAGGACAGCATCATCATGCTCACCTCCGACCATGGTCATTTGGGAACCGGTCACGGCGGCACCAGCATGCTGGAAATGGAAACCCCGTTCGTGATCTGGGGTAAGGGCGTGAAAAAGAACCACGAAATCCAGGAGACCGTGCTGGAATACGACATTGCCGCCACGGTGGCCAAGATCCTGAACCTCCCGGTTCCCCAGAGCTGGCGCGGTATCCCTATGGACGTGTTTGAATAAGCGTGGAGGTAAGTTGCTAACTGTTAGATGTTTGCGGGAAAACGATTAGCCCTGGTTGCCCAATCGATATTGTGTAAATTACTGCTGGTCAGTAGTTTGCATTTTACGGCCTGTGCTCCGCAGGGAGCAGGGAAGCCGGAAATGTCCATGCAGGACCGCTGGGCGCAGAAGCCCGTTCTGGCCTCCTGCCTGATAGACGACATGGAAGGGGAAGGCCGATGGGCGGTGCGCGAAGGCCATCCGGAGTTGGACTATACCCGTGAGAATGTGCATCAGGGCCGGCAGGCGCTGCGCCAACGGGTTTCGTTGGTGGACAGCACCCAGTTAATGGATCCGGTCAACCGTACACCCTGGAACAGCTTCTACGGGGAACAGGGCGGCTTGACCTGCGTAGCGCTGGAGTTCGACCGGCCGCAGGACTGGAGTCAGTGGAACCGCATTTCGCTCTGGGTG
>CAMYWP010000010.1 GCA_947302825.1 uncultured Bacteroidales bacterium | reverse complement strand
CATAGGCCGCCTGAGGGCCTTCCATCAGTTTTTCTTCCGTCCCGGGCATGATGTCCTGGATCATGCCGCGCCATCTTAATTCCTCGACAAAATTTTTCATATGTTTTTTGTTTCCTTTTTTTCGTTCAACCTACAAAGATACGACATTTTTATGTATTTTTGCACGCAGTTAGTCAGTGTAAACAAAACGATTACCAAGATGAAAAGACTTATTCTTCTGCTCGCGGCCGCCGTGGTGACCCTGAGTGCCTGTTCCCGCTACGAAACCGTGAAGGGGGATCCCCTCCAGGCCAAGATCTACACTTTGGACAACGGTCTCAAGATCTACATGACGGTGAACAAAGATGAACCCCGTATCCAGACCTATATCGCCGTCCGCTCCGGCGGCAAGAACGACCCCGCCGACAACACCGGCCTGGCCCATTATCTGGAGCACATGATGTTCAAGGGTAGCGAACTCTTCGGCACCCAGGATTATGAGGCCGAAAAACCCATGCTGGCCGCTATCGACAGCCTGTTCGAGGTATACCGTACTCTGACGGACCCGCAGGAGCGCCTGGATCTCTATCACCAGATCGACTCCATCAGCTACGAAGCTTCCAAGATCGCCATCCCCAACGAGTACGACAAGCTGATGTCCATCATCGGCTCGGAAGGTTCCAACGCCTACACCAGCAACGACGTCACCTGTTATGTGGAGGAAATCCCTTCCAATCAGCTGGAAAACTGGGCCCGCATTGAGGCCGACCGCTTCAAGAACTGCGTTTTCCGCGGTTTCCATACGGAGCTGGAGGCTGTATACGAGGAGAAGAACATGGGCATGGCTTCCGGCAGCGAAAACGCCATGGAGGCCCTGGATTCCATGCTTTTCCAGGGACATCCTTATGGTAGTCAGACTGTGATCGGCACGCAGGACCACCTGAAGAATCCTTCCCTGGTGGCCATCCGCAAGCAGAAAGATACCTATTATGTGCCCAACAACGTGGCCATCTGCCTGTCCGGCGACTTTGACCCCGATCAGGTAGTATCTCTGGTGAAGAAGTATTTCGGCGACTGGAAAGCCAATCCGGAACTGCCCACCTGGACAGCTGCGCCGGTGAAGAAACTCACCGAACCTGCCGTGAAGGATGTCTGGGGCAATGAGGCCGATTTCGTGATCATGGGCTGGTGCACCCCCGGTGCCAATTCTACCGGCAGCGACGCTTCGGAGATCGTGGGCGCCGTGATGAGCAACGGCATGGCCGGCCTCGTCGATCTGGACGTGATGCAGCGCCAGCGCGTGTTGGAAGTGGGCATCTTCCCCTATGACCGCACCGACTACGGCCTCTTCCTGGTGGAAATAATGCCCAAGGAAGGCCAGAGCCTGGAGCAGGCCCGCGACATCGTCCTGGAAGAATTTGCCAAACTGCGCCGGGGCGACTTCTCCGAAGAACTGGTGGAGGCCGCCAAAGCCAACTACAAGCTTCGCCAGATGCAGAGCCTTACCCGCAACAGCAGCCGGGCCGATAAATTCGTGGATTCCTTCATCAACGGCACCACCTGGGCTTCCGAGGTGCAGAAGATGGACCGCATCGCCGCCCTTACCAAGGACGATATCGTGAAGTGGGCCAACGACTACCTGGGCGCAGAGAACTATGCCATCGTGTTCAAGCACAACGGTAAGAATCCCAACGAGAAGAAGATCGAGGCCCCGCGCATTACGCCCATCGTCACCAACCGTGACAAGCAGAGTGCTTTCCTGCAGGAGATCGCCGCCAATGAACCCGCTCCCATCGAGCCGGTGTTCGTGGACTTCTCCAAGGACATGAGCGTGGAGAGCCTGAACGGCCTGCAGCTGCTGTACAAGCACAATGACCAGAATGACATCGCCCAGTTGAGCATCCGCTACGACCGGGGCAGCGACGACGATCCGCTCCTTTCCCTGGCGTCTGATTACATCTCTTACCTGGGAACCGCCGAAGCTTCGGCCGCCGAGATTGCTACGCGTTTGTATAGCTTGGCCTGCAGCCAGGGTATCCGTGTAGGTGGAAACACTACAGCCTTGAACGTGAACGGTTTAGGCGAGAATATCGGCGAAGCCCTTGCCCTGGCCGAAGGCCTGGTGGCCGGTGCCCAGCCCGATGAATCCATCCTGCAGGAACTGAAGGCCGATCTGCTGCGCAGCCGCCTGGATGCCAAGATGAACCAGCGTGCCTGCAACAGCGCCCTGCAGAACTACATCATGTACGGTCCGGCCTATATCAAGAGCCGCACCCTGAGCAACGAAGCCCTTGCCAATGTAAGTTCTGAGCAGCTCCTCGCTGCCCTGCGCGACCTTAGCGGTAAGCAGCACACCATCCTCTATTATGGTCCTGCCTCGCTTGAAGAGGTGAAGGAAATGTTATCGGCCCACAATACCCAGGGCCTGGAGCCGCTGCAGAAATCCCATCCCCAGAAGCTCATCACGCCCGCCAAGCAGGTGGTCATTGCCCCTTATACGGCCCGCCAGTTCAATTATGTGCAGTACTCCAACCGGGGTGAACAGTTGGATCTGGCCCAGGATCCGTACATCGACCTCTTCAATGAATACTATGGCGGCGGCATGAATGCCATCGTGTTCCAGGAGATGCGCGAATCCCGCGCCCTGGCCTACAGCGCCGGCGCAAGGCTCACTACGCCCACCTTCCTGGGCGACAACTATGCCTTCCGGGCCACCATCGCCTCCCAGAACGATAAACTGGAAAAGGCCGTGCGCGGTTTCGACGAAATCATCGAAGACCTGCCCCAGGCCCCCGAGAACCTGGAAATTGCCAAGTCGGCCATCCTGGCCAAACTGCGCACCCAGCGTACCATCGGCCAGGCTGTCCTGTACAGCTATCTGAACGCCCAGGAACTGGGCCTGACGGAACCCCGTGAGAAACAGGTGTTTGAGAAAGTGGGCGCCCTCACCATGGACGACCTCCTGGCCACCCACGCCCGCTGGATCAAGGGCCGTACCTACTGGTATGCCATCCTGGGCGATCCCAAGGACCTGGACATGAACTTCCTCAAGACCTTAGGTCCCGTGCAGCAGGTCTCCCTGGAAGAAATCTTCGGCTACTGATTTGCATCCGCTTCCACGGTATCCATGGAGCCGTGGAAGCCGATGGAGTCGCGGTTGCGGCAGTTGACGCGAATCTCGGCGAAGCCGTCGTCCGAGATACTCAGGTTGAATTCGTAGGTGTCTTCGCCGTTGTCGGTGGTGAAGGAACTCTGACGCAGGCCTTTCTTCCAGCCGCCATCGCTGTACTTTTTGATTTCGGCCGTGAAGTCCAGGCCCTTACCGCCGCCATAGGGGACGTTTTGTGCCGCGCCGAAATAAGGGAGGTTCGAGTCCACTTCGTCTCCATTCACTATAAGGGAATAGGAGCCGGAAAGCATTTTTCCGCCGCCGCGGAGGGGCATCATATAATTGACGTCGATCCTGAAATTTTTATCATTGAGCCGCTGGTCCACGACTCCGGCAACCTGCTGTTCTTCGGCCGATTGTTCAGCCGCAGTCTGCCTGCTGGCCCCGCACCCCACCAGAAGCACGAGGGAAATAGCCAAAAGGAGAAGATTCTTTTTCATAAGGCAAATATACATATTTCTTTTTTTCTTGGGAAAAATGGTGTAACTTTCGGATATGAAAAGACTTGCTTTCTATTTGATGCTAGTGGTTGTGGGGCTGTGTGCCTGTGACCGGAAGGGGAGTGCGCCCCTGGTGGGAATCAGTTGTTCGCGCTCGAGCGGGGGAACGGATCAGTTGTCTCCCAATTATTCCCAGGCTGTACTAAAGGCAGGGGGCATTCCTGTGATTCTGCCCACCATTTCCACCCCTGAGCAGGCGAAGGAACTGCTTTTCCGTGTGGACGGCATCATTTTTTCCGGCGGGGTGGACATCAATCCGGCGTGGTATGGAGAGGAAGTGTGGAACGAGACCGTGGTGGTGGATCCGGTGCGGGACTGCAGCGACAGCCTGCTGGCACGTGGAGCGCTGGAACTGGGAAAGCCGGTTCTGGCCATTTGCCGCGGGGAACAACTGATGAACGTAATGCTGGGCGGCAGTCTGTATCAGGATATTCCTACGCAGATAGAGGATGCCCATATCCATAGGAATACCAGGCACAAGATGGGGATTGTGGAAGGCTCTTTCCTGGCCCATCTCTTCGGAACAGACTCTCTGGAGGTGAATTCTTTCCATCACCAGGCAGTGAAGGATTTGGCACCTGGTCTTACCTTATCGGCCTGCTCCGACGACGGCATTGTGGAAGCTTATGAGAATGAGCAGATTTGGGCCGTTCAGTTCCATCCGGAGGGCATGCTTCGGGAAGACGACACCTGGCTGCCCTTGTTCGTGGCCTTCTTAGACAGAATCCGCTTATGAGAAAAGGCTTGGTGGCAGGTTTGCTGCTGGCCTTGCTGCTGGGCGGGTGCGGGAGAGGGCCTTCGGAACCCCGGATTTGCGAGCAATTAATCCAGACGGAAGATACGCTATCGCTGGGCCTTTCCCGGCGGGCCGATACCCAGTGGATTCTCGTTTTTCAGTCCGACGGATATGTCAATAATGCGGTCCTGACGCATTTCAAAGGCCGATATTACTGCATGTGGCAGCAGTCGGCGAAGGATGAAGACACGCCGGATACCGGTGTCTATTATTCCGTGAGCGACGATGGCTTGTCCTGGTGTCCGCCTGCTCTGCTGGTAGGGCCTACCGAAATCTTTTTCGCATCGCCGGGCGGATGGCTCCAACGGGGCGATTCCCTTACAGCATTAATCAATGGCATCTTTGCCGATGACCGCTCGAAAGGCGGATGTGCGTTTTATACCACCACGACGGATGGATCGGCCTGGAGCCGCCCCCAGCCCGTGCTGATGGCGGACGGGACACCTGTCCAGGGCATTTTCGAGCAGGATCCCCTAACGCTTCCCGGCAGAAGAATCGTGGGTGCCGTCCATTTCCAGCCGGGGACAACACTCTGCCCCGTGTACACGGACGACGCTTCCGGAATCAGGGGATGGAAAAAAGCCGTGTTCCCGGAAGGGGAGGGGCGGCCTATCGAACCCAGCCTGTATCTGGCTCCCGACGGCAAGCTGGTCCTGTTCATGCGGGACCAGCAATCCTCTTTCCGCAAGCTGTTTTCTCTATCGGCCGATGAAGGCGAAAGTTGGAGTGCTCCGCAGCTGACCAATATCCCCGATTCCCGCTCCAAGCAGTGCGCCGGCACCCTGCCGGACGGCCGCGCTTTCTGGGTGGGGAACCCTACCGGCAATAAGTCCAGACGTGCCCTGGTTCTGGCCCTTTCCGAGGACGGTTATCTGTTCGATAAAGCTTTTCTGCTGGCCGGCCCCGAGGACCTTCCCGTCCGAAGAAAGGAAGGGCGCTACAAGACATTGGGATACAACTATCCCAAAGCCACCCTTATAGGCGATACCCTCTGGATATCCCTTACAATCAACAAAGAAGATGTAGCCCTGGTCCGGCTAAAACCCTGATGATTGGTGATCAGTCATGAAGGTCATCATGCGGTTGTTAACCGTCTGGGACTCAGGGAGAAGCGGCTTGACAACGTTGTGAACGTGGCCCACGCCCTTTTTGTTGGATTCCAGGTCCAGGAATTCCACCGGGCGGCCGAGGGAATCGCAATCGGCCTTTAGCAGGAGGGACTGTTCCCGGATGAAATCTTTGGTGCAGGTGGAAACGAACAGCGGTCCGCTATAGTTTTTCAGATAAGTTCGCGGGGAGACAGATTCCAGCCAGTTTTTGTCTTGGTAACGCGGGCCGATAAACCACGCCAGGGCATCATCCGTGAAACCTCCTGCGCTGGCAAAGGTGGCGTAATCGTAGGCCGGGCAGTTGAGTAAAGCGCCCCGTGCTACAAAGTGCTCCGGGTGAATGGGCAGCGTGCGGTCTTCCGAAGCTTCGGCCAGATAGAGGGCCAGATGCCCGCCGGCGGAATCTCCCGTCAGGAATATCCGCTCCTTGTTCAGGTCCAGTTCTTCGGCATTCAGGGTCAGATAGTCCAGCGCGGCAGCGCAGTCGGCCAACTCGTCGGAAACATCCAGTTTTCCGTCGTTCAGGCGGTATTCCAGCAGCACTACATCGAAACCTTTTTTCAGGAAGACAGAGGCAAAAGGCCGATTGTTCCGCCTGTCGCCGCCCACGTAAAAACCGCCGTGGATGTCGATGAGGACGATATTCTTGCGAAGAGCCTTAGGGGCATAGTAAATATCCACCACCTGTGCCGGAGCGGCGTTTTCCACATAGGGAACGCCTATCTTTTTGTCGCAGGAGTCGGCGTAACAAGCCTCCTTATTGACTTTCAGGCTGGCCGATACAATCATTTTGAGCGCGGTCCTGTTAATTCTCATTGTGCAGCTGCACAGCAGAGAACACAGAACGCATGCAGTGAAAAGGGTCCTTATTGCTTTCATCCCCAGACTTCTTTGGCTACTTCCTGGACCAGGCGGAGTTTAGCCCACTGCTCTTCTTCGGTGAGTTTGTTGCCGATTTCGCAGGAGGCGAAGCCGCACTGTGGGCTCACGCACAGGCGCTCCAGCGGGAGGTATTCGGCCGCCTTGCGGATGCGTTCCGCCACGATGGATTTGAACTCCAGCTTGGGCGATTTGGTGGTGATGAGGCCCAGGACTACCATCTTGTCGCCGCTTACGTGGGAGAGGGGAGCGAAACCGCCGGAGCGCTCGTCGTCGAACTCCAGATAGTAGGCGTTCACATTCTCCTGCTCAAACAGGACTTCGGCCACTTTGTCGTAGGCGCCGGAGTTGGCGTAAGTAGAGTGATAGTTGCCCCGGCACACGTGCGTGTTGATGAACAAATCGGCCGGCTTTCCCTCCAGGGCCAGGTTATTGATGCGGAGGTTCATTTCCTGCACTTTCTTCAGACCGGCTTCGTCGGTGCCCCACATATACACGGCGGCGGGGTCCACCAGCATGCCCCAGGTGCAGTCGTCGAACTGGATGCGGCGGCATCCGGCTGCATAAACCGCCTGGATGAACTGGCGGTATCCTTCGGCCATATCCTGGATCAGTTCCTCATTATCAGCGTAATATTTTCTGGTGTTTTCCAGGGCGAAAGGCATGACCATCTGGGCCAGGAACTGGGCAGGCGCCGGGATGGTGAGTTTGGCTTCCACGCCTTCCGGAGCCATGCTGTTGACGAATTTAAAATGTTCAATGAAAGGATGGTTCTCTCCCAAAGCAAGCTTCCCGGTGAGGAAGGTATCATCGATCATGGCCTGTTCGCCGTGGAAAGGCAGACCGGTTTTGGTGGGCGCATGCCCCACGCCTTTGAATCCCCACATGAAATCCAGATGCCAGGCCTGCCGGCGGAATTCGCCGTCCGTAATCACTTGGAAGCCCAACTCTACCTGTTTGGCCACCAGGGCGCGGATGGCGTCATCTTCCACCGCCTTGAGCTGTTCCTTGGAAAGGATGCCGGCTGCAAAATCCAGACGGGCTTGTTTGACGGACTGCGGACGCAGGAAACTTCCTACAAAATCGGCCCGCTGAGCCGGGAGACGTTTGTTATCTATCATGGGTACAAAGTTTATTCGTATTCCAGAACGACTTTGATGAGTTTGTATTTGCTCACCATGCCGGTGTGGCTTTGATCGTGGGTTTCGGTGCGGGTGTTGAACGCCAAGTAGCGTTCTCCGTTAATGAAGATGAAGCCCGGGGAGGCCAGAAACCAGCGTTCGTTTTCCTCTATCCAGCGGTTCAGGGCACAGGGGAGTTCGCGCATGAAGGGGCCATCGGCCAGATAACACCTGAAAAAGCAGGCGTCGGTGGTGCCGCCGTGGGTGTTATAGTAAGTAGGGAACAGTAGATCGTAGCGCTCATCCACTTTGCAGGCGGCATTGTTATACAGGAAATCGCCGGCCAGAACTTCGGTGGCGCTCAGCTGCTCCCCGTCCAGGGAGAACTCCGCCAGGGTGATCCTACGGTTCTTATATCTCTCCTGCGTCACCCGGGAATACAGTTTCATCCGCTGCCCGCGCGGCACCATCACGTTCTGGGTATCGTGCTTGTCTTTGTAAAGCAGCTTGCTTTCGGTAAAAGTAATCCCGTCCTTGGATTTCCAGAGGAACATGCACTGATGTCCGTCGTCCATCTGATTGCCCACCAGGCGGTAGGGCCAGGTTTTATCATCCACCCGGCACACAGACTGTTCAATGAGTGCGTCCATCAGCTTGCCCTTCATTTCGTAATGAAATCCATCGGCCGATTCAGCCAGATAGAGGTTCTGCACCCATTCATCTTCGGCGATCCCGCTGACCTCGTTGCCCGAAAAATACATCCTGTACGTTCTGTCCGGAATCTGGATGATGTTGAAATAATTGATGAGCCCCATGCCGAAATCTTCGTTGGTGGCAATCTCGACGGGCGGTTCGGGAAAACTGACCCCTACAAGGTTTTCCCTTCCGCAGGCGCAAAGTGCGGCGGCAAGCGTGCAAAATAGAAGGAGCCTTTTCATCATCGGTTTATCTATCAAACAAATATAGGTTTTTTTGTGAAAAAATGCGTAATTTTGAAAAAATAAAGCTAAAGGAATGGTAGCACTTGTCACAGGCGCATCGCGGGGCATCGGGAAGTCCATCGCGTTGGAATTGGCCCGTCTGGGCTATGACCTGGCCTTGGTGGGCCGGAATCGGGCATCGTTGGAAAAGGTTGCGGAAGAAGCCTCCGGCGTGCGTGTAATTCCTATTGAGGCCGATTTAGCCAAGGCGGAATCGGTCAGGACCGTTGTGGACCAGACAGTCCAGGCTTTGGGCGGCATCGATGTGCTGATAAACTGTGCAGGTATTCCCCAGAAGGGCCCCTTTACGGATGTGACCCCGGAGCAGTGGGATGCCGTTTTTGCCGTGAATACACGAGCGCCTTTTTTCCTGTGCCAGGAGGCCCTTCCGTACCTGAAAAAATCTTCCAGGCCCATCGTTATCAATATTTCCTCCGTGGTGGGTTTCAAGGGATACATCAATCAGAGCGTGTATGCTTCGTCGAAACATGCCCTGGCCGGCTTTACCAAAGTGTTTGCCAAGGAGGTACAGCCCTACGGTATCCGGGTGCACTTGATCAGCCCCGGCGGCGTGGCCACCGAAATGGTCACCAAGATGCGTCCGGACATCAATCCCTCCGAACTCATTCAGCCGGAAGAGATTGCCGAGATTGTCCGCTTCCTGGTTACCCGGAAAGGAAACGGAACCCTGGACGAATTCTACATCCGCCGCTACTCCGGCCTTGCGTTTGACTAAGACCGTTTATACGGCATAGTTCTTGAGATGGAAGTGGCTCGGAATGAGACAGAAATGGCTATTGACGATAGTGCTGCTGGTGGCGGGAGCCATCGGCCTGCATGCACAGGAACAGGGGGAGAAGGTGGATACTGTTGTCGTTAGGCCGCTATCCTCGTCTTCATTGAATGCTCCGGTCTTTTTCAATCCTTGGCAGCCATATTTCCTTTCTCCGGATGCTGAAGGGACAGAGAACAAGGAACAGCGTGCCGCCAGAATCAACCAGGAGACCTTTCAGCGCGTAATGGCTTCAGTCAATCACAATCTGTCTTGGCACAGGCCTCCGGAACTGAGCAATACCGAAAAGGTGTTATTGTTCATTGGTTCTCTGTTTCTTACCAGTCCTTATCAGTTTCGGGAAGGCACTGTTCCCATAATGAGTGCTTCCAATCCGTTTATGTTCGCATACACGCCCGGGGGAGCGCCGGTGGTTTACCCTTATTCCTCCGATACTTTTCCCCAATGCATCCGGCTGGATTACGATTTCATGTCCGGGACTTACAAACAGGTGATGGTAAAATGGGAGGATGTGCAAAGGAGCATGGTAAGAAGTTTCGGAGGGCCTTACAGAACAGACCCGGTTCCCAAGATGCGATTCCATTCAACGGATCAACTGGCGCCTTAGAGGAAAAATGCTTATTTTTGTAATATAATAATCCTTGCATATGAAACCCATTCAGACAGAAAAGGCGCCGGCTGCTATCGGCCCTTACAGCCAGGCTATCGATTCCGGTGCGGGCCTTGTTTTCGTTTCCGGTCAGCTTCCCATTGATCCTGCCACGGGCGCATTCCCGGAGGGCGGCGTGCAGGAACAGACCCGTCAGAGCCTCACCAACGCCAAAGCCATTTTGGAGGCTGCCGGTATCGGCCTTCAAAATGTGGTGAAAACAACGGTTTTCCTTGCTGATATGGGAGATTTTGCGGCTATGAACGAAGTCTATGCACAGTTTTTCTCGGCTCCGTTCCCGGCCCGCAGTGCCGTGGCGGTGAAGACGCTTCCGAAGGGCGCCTTGGTGGAAATCGAGTGCATCGCAGCCCGCTAAGACCTTAGTAGGGGAGTGCCGGGAGGTGCTTTCTGACCGCTGCGAGGATACGCTCGCAGTTTACCTTGTTATTGGCGGCGATGAACAGGGAAGGCCGTTCCATTGAAGGGCTTTCTCCGTTGAAGTCGCACACGGCTCCGCCTGCTTCTGTAAGGATAAGGCTGGCGGCGGCATAGTCCCAGGGCATCAGCCTCATTTCAAAATAGAGTTCGGCGAATCCGGCGGCCATGAGGCACAATTCCACGGCGGCCGATCCGGTCCGGCGCACATCGTTACTTTGATTGTAGATGTCGAAGATGATGTCGCTGCAGTACCGGGACCATTCCTTGTGGTAGGTACTCATGGCCGTGAACAGGATTCCCTGCTCAAAGGGTCTGTCGGAGACATGGAGGGGTTTTCCGTTGCAGAAGGACCCTTTTCCCTTTTCGGCCGTATAGAGTTCATCGCGCCAGGGGCTGAAAACCACGCCCATGATGGGCTCATTGCGCCGGACCAAAGCCACGCTGATGCAGCAGTTCTCGTTGCCGCGGGCATAGTTGGCCGTCCCGTCTATGGGGTCGATCACCCAAACGGCCTCATGCCCGGAGGTATCCTCCAGGTCTTCCTCCTCGCACAGGAATCCCACTTCCGGGTACCGGGCTTTCAGCTCCCGCGTCAGGAAATGCTGGACGGCTACGTCTGAGGAAGTAACGATATTCTCCCTCACGCCCTTGTCCTGGATGTCAAAACCGCCCGTCCGGTCCATCAGCGTTCCCGCCGCCCGGACAATAGCTGTAACAATTTCAATATCAATGTACTCCATGATAAACAGTCTTAATAGGTCAGGAGGCGGACCGGGCCCAGGAGGCCGGAGGGCTGGAGCGTGTCTTGGGCTTCGTAGAAGCGGCGTACTTTGGTGACTGGCTTCACATTCCGCTGGCGGTCGCCAATCATCCGGTTCACCCAGAGGTTTGTTACCTTGACTTCCAGCTTATTCTCACCTTCTTTCAGATAGGGGAGGATATCGGCCGAAACAAAAGGAGCATGCCACAACACGCCGGCCGGGTGGCCGTTAATGAAGAGTTCGGCCAGGACTTTTACTTCGCCAAGGTCCATCCGGGCTTCGTCCAGGCCTTCCAAACTGTCCACGGTAAAGGTGGTGGAATAATGCGCCGTTCCAGAGAAGTATTTCACCACAGGGTCGCTGTTGGTGGTCCAGTCGTTCAGTACAGAGAACGTTTCCACAGCCGATTCACCGCCTTTCTGCATAAACTCCACGTCCCAATAGCGGTCCAGGATTTGGGCCGATTGTAAGCTGCCGGGCTGCTTGGCTACCGGTACGCCCAGCGGAGCATCGGTAAGGACATAGAACAGGGCCTCGCCGGGCAGAAGCGTGAAAGGAACGGCCGTGTATCCGTTTCCTGCAGGGGCACAATCCAATGCAGTGGCCTCGCCAGTTTCAGGGTTGAAGAGCGCGGCATACTGGGCTACGGTGCGAAATTTCACGGTTCCGCTTTGTTTTTCGCCGGTGAAATTCCTTAACCAGTAGATGTTTACGCCTTTCCCGGGGATTTCCCTGTGAACGGACTGGATGCCCAGGAGACTGGTATCGTGGCCCCTTTCGTTCAGAGGGATGCCCACGCCGTCACCGAACAAATGCTCAGGAGACATACCTTCCGGAAGCACTACATCGGCTTGGAGGCTGGCGGGGAAGGGATTGCCTTCTGCGAGCACGCACACGCCGGCGGCACGGATTTCCTCTATCCGGGCCTTCAGTTCATCGGAAATCACCTGCGCGTTCCGACCTATCATTAAGACGGTGTAGTGTTGGCCGCTATCAGTTACCAGTGCTCCATTCTCTATGCGGACCTGGTTCATCAATACATCCGGACTGGCAAAGTCGAAGTTGAAGCCGGAAGGAAGGGTGGGTAAAAATTTAAAATGTTCCCCTCCGTAGGCGGCGGTGGCATTGGTGTCCTCGCCGTAGAAGAGGAGGATATCGGCCACATTCCTTCCGCTTTGCATCATCTGGCAACTGCGGGCCAGGTAGTCGGTCCAGACCTTGGCGTAGGCGGCCCAGGTCTCGTTCCTATGGAACCACTGGCCGTATTTGAACAGTCCCAGACCTGGCAGAAAATCGTCCGAGGGTTGGGAGGCCGAATCGTGGATGATAAAACGGTTGAGGCCGCTGGCCAGGGCCATATCGGCTATGGGTTTGATGTTGGCCGGATGATAGGTGTAGGCCTTTTTGTTCTCCCCGTTGGCGGTAAAAGACTCAGCCGCCGCGATATTCTGTCCGTAAATATGGGCTACTGAGGCGCTTTCGCGGATGTCCACGATGGCCGATGGAAGCATGGAACCGGAAGGACTGTCCGTCATCCAGATGGCCGCCATGGGCACCGTTGCAGCCCGTTTGGCATCCATGCCGTCGCCCACAAAGGCCCGTCCGGTTTCGTGGGCCTCAATGTAGGTGCCCTTCATGCCGTATTCTTTTACAAAATCGCCAATGCGGGCGTAGTTTTCGGTGAAGAGTTCGCCCAGCGTCTTGCGCCAGTCGAAGAGGAAGCGCTCGCTGATGCTGGCATCGCCGATGATTTCCCCGGCCAGGACGGGCAGCCAGGGGATAAGGTCGTATCCGCGGCGTTTTTGGAATTCTTCGGGCAGGCAGGCCGACCAAGTCTCCGATTTAGCCTCGTAGCTGTCCACCAGGATATGGGTTACGCCTTTGGGTCCCAGCATACCGCCGGCGGCTTCTTTATACATATCCAGATAGGTGTGGAAATAGCGGCTCCAGGCCTCTTTGTCCAGTTTGTCCACTTCCAGTCCCGTGGCATTGGGGGAGGCAGGATGGTTCATTTTACCGGTGAGGGAGGCCCCGAAACGGTAGATTCTCCACTTCCCGTCGGGTAGGCTGCATTGCAGGCGTCCGTCGGGGCCCATTCGGCCTGTAAGGATTACCACATCCTGGGGTCGAATGCATTTTTCTTTATCAATTTGCTCCGTAGGGAATTTGTTGAAATCGTAGGGGAAGCAGTAACCGGCTTTTTCTTCGAAGAGTTCAATCTTGCGCACTCCGTGAAGCTGCAAATCCAGAAGATCTTTCCCCGTAATCCGGAAATAGCGGGCCTTGGTGGGCGGAATATTCAAAGTGACATACTCCAGCGGCGATTTCAGGATCTTACAGACTGTCTTCCATTTTTTGCCGTCCTGGCTGCATTGCAGTTCGCTGTCCGTATAAATATTCCCTTCCCTGGGCCGGAAACCACCGGCCGTTCCTTTAAGCGTAAAGGATTGAATCAGAGTGGGGCGGGGGAATCGGACCGTAATGGACGCATCTTCCTTTTGGATATCGGCCCCCAATTCTTCCATGCTCACATCGCCTTCCGGGAGTTTGACGGCAATCAGGGCTACATCGTAGCCGAAATCCTCCACTTGCACGTGCTCCGGAGGTGCTGGTAAATCCCTGTACTGGCCTGTGACTTTGCTAAGTTCCGGCAGTTTTACATCAATGGCTCCGCCCCGGACATCCACGCTTTGCCATTCCAGTTTCTTCATGGCATCCTGCGGCGATACCCAGGGGCCGCCGGTGCTGCTCCAGCCCGGCGCACTGGCCACGGTGGCCTCCATTCCCAGGGAATCGGCCAGGAAAATGGCATAGCGGTAGGCTTCTTTCCAGCTGTCGGACAGATAGGGCCTTTTGAAAGACGCGGCTTTGGGCATATTGACCCCGCCGGCGTCAAATTGGTGGAACCCGGCAATGCCGGCGGCATCCATCCATTCCAGGTCTTTCCTGATGCCGTCCAGGCTCACTTCGCCGTCCATCCAATGCCACCATACGTAAGGCCTGGCGGCGCGGGACGGATGCTGGAAGGAGGAAAGCAGGCTATCCGGTTCGGCTGCGGGAGAGGAGGCAGCCAGGAGCAGGGAGAAAAGCAGAGACAGGGTCATAGGGTATAAAGATGGACCTTCAAGGACTTGATATTAGTGGAGGCCAGTGCCTTCAGCGTTATTTCGGGATTGGATTTATACAGGCGTACGCCGAATCTTTCCGGCTGGCCCGCTTCCTGGTGAGACAGGGTATAGGTTCTGCCGCAAAGGGAGATTTCCAGGGAACCCTGGAAGTCCAGTTCCAGGGTAACGGCCGAATATTCAGGCGCTTCCTCCGTCCAATGAAAGCTTTCCCCTTCGGCCAGATCCAGGCTCTTTTTCTTCAGGGAGGTGGTAGCCTTGCGGCCCTGGGTCTGGTACCAGTAGAAATCGGACAGCTCAATGGTGACGCCGTCCGTAAGGGCCCGCTGCTCATGGGGTGCCGGAAAGATGGAGGCCTGGACTTCATAGCCTGCATCTTTCAGTGCTTGGATATAGTCGGCGTCCAGCATCCGGTAATTCATGGTGCTCATGCCGCATCGGCCTCCTATCTTTTCCAGCCGATGAATGGTGGTGGCGGCATCGTCCTTTCCGGGATCCAGCAGGATCAGGCAGGAAGAATAGTCCCTGGCGCGGCTCACAGCGGTTTCGTTGGCATCGAAAGCTATGAAGTTGTCGCCTATAATCTCCTGCGCCAGGGCATAGGATTCTACCACTGCGCTGTGGAGCATGGGGATGATGCCTGCGTTCCGGCAAGCTTCCAATTCTTCCCGGAGGGTAGGGATGGGTGTTCGGAGCGCCGGATCCGTAGAGGCCAGGACATAGCGGGTCCTCAGTTCCTCGAAGGTGCAATCGGCCACCCTGACAGGCTCGGTGATTACTGAATAATCGGCCGCATTGCGCATGGTCCGGTTGATGGTGCCGTCGTGCATGATCACCATCACGCTGTCGCGGGTGTACTTGACATCGCATTCGATGGCGGGATAGCCGTAACGGGCGGCCATCCAGACCCCTGCCGGGCAGTTTTCGTTGATGAAGAACTCTTCTCCTTCCTTGAGCCAGCAGCCCCTGTGGGCCACGGCCATGGGAAGGTCTTCAGGGACCTCCTGCCCGCAGGAAAGGGCCAGGAGCACCATGGACAGCATGGAAATAAGCCTTTTGATCATATCTTCGCCTGTAATATGCACAAATCTACACATTTTTGGCCGAAAATACATAGGGTGTGTATTGCGAAATTTCTTATTTTTGTAACGTGGTTAAAGCCAATAATCAGTGAACATACGAAAATAGTATATTATGAAAAGATTCATCATCCTAGTTTTTGCTTCCCTTTTTGCTTTTTACGGTTGCAAGTGTTCAAATAATGCTCCTGCAGAAACGGCTGCGCAGCAGGAGGATACGCCCATGGCAGCTATTGAGCGGTATATGACGGAGGTGGGGGGCCAATACAGCCCGGGAACCTATTGTATTCCTTATGCCCAGGTTGTTGCCACGGATGAGAGCAATCCTGAAGACATCCGGGTCTGGGGCATTTTCCAGGTAGAAAATTACAACCTGGAAGGGGATACCCTGCTTTGTGTTTCCGGAGGCAGTCATCCCGGCCTCATGCACGTGGCCAAGACGGCCGATGGCTATGAGGTCAAGAGCTTCGACGAAGTAGCGGACGGCTCTTTATTCGATTCCACAGCCAAAGCCATCTTCCTGGAGCACTACGATACCTTCATTAAGACCCAGTCCAACGATACGGCCCGGAAAGCGGTCCGCGAGAAGGCCATTGCCACCTATGTTTCGGCCCATCAGATTCCGGCCAAACTCTATAAAGACTACGGCTGGGATGCCGTTACAATTCCGCAAGTTTAATCGAAATTGACACAAATGGTATAGGGTACGCCGTTCAGGACATCTGTTCGGCCTGAATACTCTACGCCATACTTTCCTGTTGTGGCCGTGACGGTGGTGGCACAGAAGACGGAAATATAGTACTTCCCGGGCTTCGGGTCCGTAATCTCCAGCGTCTTGGCTACCTTTTGCCCCACATTGCACCAGGTGGATTCGCCGGCGTAGGCAAAGCCTTTCCGGGAAGCATAGAGGTGCAGGTCAAAATCATCGGCATCCAGAACGCCTTCCAGGCCGATGGTCATGCATTTTACGCCTTTCGGCACCTCAATGCAGAAGTGGTGGTACTGGCGGTCGCCCACGGGCGCAAAGGCGGGATCGCGGCGATTGGTCATGGCCCGGGGCTCACCGGGGGAGAGGACTGCTTTGAGTTGCGGCGTTCCGTTCCCGGCCAGGGCGTATCGGACCATCGCGGCCATCAGGCCCAGGTTATCGGCCTCAATGCGTGCCCCTTCCGGATGTGAACCGCAAAGGACCACCCGGCCGGTTTCGGCCGATTCCTTATGGGCCCATACCACCGGACGTCCGTGGATGTCCCGCTCCAGCTCTCGTCCTTTGGTGTTGTAGGTGGCCAGGATTTCCGTCCCTTTGGGTGCCGTTTCCAGGTTGGGATAGCAGCCGCCGTTGTGCCGGACGCTGTCGATATGCATACGGCCGTCGAAGTCGAAATATTGGGTGAGCGGGCCATCGGCAACGATGTCCACGGCCGTGTAGGATTTGTTCAGGCGGGTTGCTACGGCATGTCCCGGCCATAGTCCCATGTAGGTGTCGGTATGGCTTACGGTGGTGTTGTCCCCGGGTTTTACCGAGCCGATGCTGGCGATAAAGGCGCCGGCACAGGAGCCCAGGTAGCTCCCGCCCGCTTTTACGAAGTCCCGGAGCACCTGCCTTCCGGCCGCCTCCAGGCTCCGTCCGTGCGTCACGGCTTTTCCGCCGTTCAAATACACCATCCGGAAGCGCGGCTGTCCGTCGGGGTACAGCAGGATGCCATTCTCGTCCATGGGCGAGCCTACAATCAGCTCCCGCTGCCGCAGGGTATCGGTCCAGGTGAACTTATACTTGGTTGTGGAACTATGCGGAGTGGACACGAAGGCCTCCATGGAAAGCCCCAGCATCTCTGTCACCGGCAAATCTGTCCGGGAGTTGAGCATGATGCCGCTGTCCATGAAAATGTCTTTGTAATAGCCTTTTGTGTTGTCCTGTCCCCAGGCCATGCAAGGGATGACGAGGGCGAAACAAATTAATACTCTTCGCATTACCACAATGATTTATTCTTTGTTTTTCGTATCGATGCAGATGGTCACCGGACCATCGTTAACCAGGGCCACTTTCATGTCCGCGCCGAATTCTCCTGTTCCCACCGGTCGGCCGATGGCCGTGGACAGCGCAACACAGAACTGCTCGTAAAGGGGGATGGCCAGTTCGTGACCGGCTGCGCCTATGTAAGATGGCCGATTGCCCTTTTTGGTGGATGCCATCAGGGTGAACTGGCTCACCACCAGCGCTTCGCCACCCACATCCACCACGCTGCGGTTCATTACGCCTGCATTGTCGTTAAAGATGCGTAAGCCGGCAATCTTCTTCACCAGCCAGTCCAAATCTTCCTGGCCATCCTCGTGGCCGATACCCAAAAGGATCATCAGGCCTTGGCCGATGGAAGATTTGACTGTTCCGTCAATGGTGACGGAAGCGGAAGATACTCTTTGAATGACGGCTCGCATAGATTATTGATAAAGTTCTTGGAAGCCCAGGTAAAGCTTGTCAATCAGGTCCCGGCTGCTGAAAGCCTCCTCCGTGCGCTCCGCGGAGAGCACGTCTCCGGCATAGCCGTGAATCCAGACGCCCAGCGTAGCGGCATCTTCGGCCGAATAACCCCGTGCCATCAGGCCGCCGACCAGTCCCGTCAACACGTCTCCACTGCCTCCTTTGGCCATTCCGGGGCCTCCGGTGGTGTTTACATAGCAAGTGCCGTTAGGGGTAAAAACGCGGGAGTGGTAGCCCTTCATTACCACACAGCAACCGGTTTCGGCGCAGAGCTCCCAAGCCAGGGTCTCCCGTTCTTCATCACTCTTGCTGGGAAGAAGCCTTTTGAGTTCCCCTTTGTGGGGCGTCAGGACAGAGCCCTGCGGGATGAGCTCCGTCCAGTCGGAGAGGACGGAAAGGATGTTGAGCGCATCGGCATCCAGGACCATGGGGATGTGGCGCGAGCGGGCCTCGGCCAGCAAATCCATAAAAGAATTCAAGGTTCCCGGAGACCAGCCCAGACCAGGGCCGATGGCGATGGTATTGTAGCGCTCCAGTTTTTCCGGCACGGTGTGGAAGAAATCGTCATATTCTTCGCTTAACATGGCGGAAGGATAACAATTCACCACGGCCTGCAACGCGCGGGCGGTGGAATGCAGCCTTACTAATCCGCAGCCGGATTGGAGCGCGCCCCCCGTGGCCAGAACCGCCGCACCGGGCATGGTCTCGCAGCCGGCGATGATCAGCAGCCGGCCATACTCGTGCTTGTGACTGTTCCGTTCCCGATGTAGCAATTGGGGACGTAAATATTCGGGGGTAATGGAAACCATGCTTATAAAATGAAGTTAATGGTCAGTTTTTCAATCGTTTAAGAGTTTCATGCCGGAAGCGTCGATATAACCGCTGAGCACGTCTGCCATCAGGAACATATTGGATGCGATGGGGTAGATGCGGGTATCCTTCATATGTTCCTTCAGGGAGTACCAAGTGGCATCCGAGTCTTCGATATGGTCACAGAAGGTAATTCCGGGGAAGCGTTCTACCAGGTTCTTGCGGAAGACGGCCGTATAGTGGCTGCACAGGGCATCCAGTTCTCCCTCCAGCGCTTTATCGGCTTCCTCTTCCCGGATACGGGCATAGGTGTCGATGAAATCCTGATAGAAGTCCGACTTGTTCACGGTGAGTCCGTCCCATTCCTCGCTCACCAGCAGGCAGCGGTTCACGTCTCCCGGGTCGCGGTCGATGGCCAGGTCGTTGAGTTTGGTGAAGGTAACCCCAAAGAGCGTGAGTACATCGCCGTCGGTGGAGAACTTGATCTTGGTGAAGTCCAGGCCGATGGAAGCTTTGATATAATACTTGCCGATATAAAGCACCTTTTTCTGTCCGGGGTAGGTGAGGTCGTCCATCCATTTGACGATGCGGTCGAAGACGCCCTTTTTGTCGGCAATCTTGTACACCGGATCGTTCACGAAGCGCTCCAACGGCTCCTCCTTGACGATGTAGCCGGTCTTGTCGAAGGTCATGGTCTCCACCTTGAAGGTGAAATTGACATTGGCGGGGACGCTGGCCGTCTGCGCCCAGGTGTCGATGCGTCTCTCCAGTTCGCGGTTCTGGTTTTCGAGGGTGGCCACCTTCTCCAGAAGTTCCTTTTCGGCCTTTTCTTTCTCTATCAATTCCAGGGCCTTCTCGCGGAACTCATTCTGGATGAGGCGGTTGATGGGCCGGATGGCCACCAGCATGAGCAGGACCGTAATCACGTTGGACAGGATGATGGCCAGGGGCGCCATAAGCTTCGGAAAGAAGATGAAAGCCGCCACATTGCAGGCGATAAGAAGGAAACAGGCCGATGTGATCAGGTAGCTTGTTGCTATTTTGCTCTGGTCCAGAATGGACTTGACTTTTTCTTGTAGAAAGAATCCCATATCAGTAATCTTATTGATGACCCTCTTTCAAGCGGTAACTCACATAAGCAAATTGTGTGCTTTCGGGGTTCCAGGAGTTGACATTGAGGCTGCCCTGGCCGCCGAAGAAGCTCAGGAGCAGATCGGGAGTACCTCCGTCCGAGGGAATCATCCTCAATTGCACGTGTTTGTTGGCAAGATGTTCACCGGGCTCCAGCTCGTAGTCGTGGTAGGCGATGTAAACCACCTTTTGACCATCCGGACTCACATGGGGGAACCAGGCGTTCATGTGGGGGTCGAAAGTCATCTGCGTCTGATTGCCGCCATCGGTATCCATCTTCCACACTTGCATCCTACCGGTCCGGACGCTGTTGAACCAGATCTGTTTCCCGTCGGGGCTGTATTCCGGTCCATCATCCAGGCCGGGAGCATCGGTAAGGCGTATTTCCTCACCGCCGTCCGTGGGGATGACCCAGACGTCCTGCTCCATGTGCTGCCAGTCGGGTCCCCGGAAAGCGCAGTAGGCGGCCCACTTGCCGTCCGGGCTGATACCGTGGAGGTAACTGGGACCAAGCGGCGTGATTCTCCGGGGCTGTCCGCCCTCAAAGGGGACTAGGAACACATAAGAATTGTATCCATTCTTGTTGGCGGGATCGTTGCTGCTGAGGCCGATCCAGCGCCCGTCTGCGGTGATCACATGGTCGTTGTTGCACTGGGTTACATCGCCGGTGTCAATGGGGAGGAGTCCTCCGCTGCCATCCGGCGCAATCCTGTACAATCGGCCTTCCTTGTTGATGACAAGCCATTTCCCGTCAGGTGTCCAGTTCGGGGCCTCGATGAGGAAGGGGAAGGACGCGATCACCTTATGGCTTCGGGATGCAACATCAAAAATCTCCAGGTTGCTGATGACCTTTGTTTCGGAAGAAATGCCGATTAAAGTATCCCAAGCCCATTCCCTAAGCAGGCCGATGGCCTTTGCCAGTACGCCCGCCGAACCCTTGAACCGGCCGGAACCGCTGGGAACATTACCGGGGCCGTACCATTCGAAGAAACCTTCGTTCTTGAGTACGCGGTCAATCATGGAACGGATTTCGCGATAGGCGTCATCGGCCATCCCGAAGCGCACCAGCTGCTGAATCATCCGTCCGCCGAACCAGGTCCAGTCCCCGCCGTTCTGGTAGTTATAGGCCTGGGACATCCCCCCGTGGAAAAAGCCTTCCGGATAGGGAGGATAAAGGGTAAGGCCGATGGAAGGCATTCCGGAGGCACGTACATTCTCGCGCATTTTTTCCAGGGAAACCTTAACCTCCTCCGGTGTAAGCAGGCCGGCCTCGATGGCAACGGCCGTGCCTCCATGGTAAAAGACCGTACTCTCGTCAAAATCGGCGGGGATGGGCGAATCGTCCAGGTAAAGATGAGCGATGAACTGTCCTTTCTCCTTGTCCCAGAGGTGTTTACGGACATGGGACTTGAGCGTTTCATGCCAAGCCATAAGTGTTCCGTCCGGGTCTCCGGTAACATCGGCATACATCTGAAGGGCAATCATCAGCATGGCATTGTCGTACACGTCGATGGCAAAGCGGGTGGCCTCGTTGATATCCACCACGTTATCCGTCAGCGGCTGGACATCGCCCCAGTCGGCGGTGGTAGCCCCGAAGATGAGGCCGTATTCCTCTGCCAGGCGCTCCCTAAGGAGGTAGTCCAAAGACAGGCCGATACGCTCCCGCACGGAGAGCCCGCCGATGATTTCGTCCAAGATACCGCTGTCTCCGGTCTTGTCGATATACTTACAGACGGCCTGGATGAGGGAAGTCTCCTGATCGGTCTCAACGGTGTTTTTGAATCCTACATGCTTGGGAGCCAGCGGGGAATAGTAAGGCTGGTCATCGTCCCAATCGAAATTGTCGCGGAGGACATAACCGTCCAGAATCTCCCCGTTTTCCTGCTGAAGGGCGAAGAATAGCAGGAGGGCGCCTCTTATATCGGCCGGGTCCACTACCTCGCAGGAGGTTTCGATGAAGGTGTTGAGGTCGCGCGCCCAAACCTGCGAGTATCCACTTCCCGCGTTGAACCCTTCGGTGAGAAGGACGCGGGCCATGTTGTCCACCTGGTCGAGGGTCCGGTCGTTGAGAATGCGTTGGGCCAGTGCCTCTTCGGACTCTGGACCACGGCAGGAGAAGGGCAACAGGGCGCACATAATCAGCAGGGGGAGGAGAAAATGTCTTTTCATGGAGAACCGTCCGGTTATTTAATCTCAGTCAAGGCGCCTGTCACAGAATCGATGATAAATCCCCTTACAACGATGTCATTGGGGATGAGCGGGTGGTTGACAATGGTGGCAACCGTCTTACGCACAGATTCTTCCGTATCGTGGAAACCTTCCAGCCAGGCGTGAAGGTCCACGTCCGTGCGTGAAAGCTCACTTTCGGGAATACCCCTTTCAAGCATCTCCTCGCGGAAATGGGAAAAACTCATGTGGCAGGCTCCGCAGGTGGTATGGGCCACCACCATGATTTCCTTGACGCCCAACTCATAAACGGCAACGATGAGGCTGCGCATGGCAGAATCCCAAGGGGAAATCACAACGGCACCGGCGTTCTTGATGATTTTGGCATCGCCGTTTTTCAGGCCCAGCGCCTCCGGAAGCAGGACGGACAGGCGGGTGTCCATGCAGCTGAGGATGGCCAGTTTTTTGTCGGGATATTTGTCGGTGATGTGTTTCTCATAGCCTTTGGATGCTACGAATTGCTGGTTGAAAGCGAGAATGTTGTCAATGTTACTCATGTTTCTTTTTCTTTTGTGCGTGCCGCCGCCGAAGAGGTATAGTGAAATAAGGAATATTATCAGGGATATGAGCATGGGTCAATTCACATTAGTGAGAACTTTCCTTCAAAATTAGTAAAAATCCATGAAAATAAGTAAATTTGAAAAACTTGTGAGTAATGAAAAAACTATTCTTTGGTATTGTTGTTATGCTGGCCGCTGCATGTCAGACTTTTGAACCGTTCACTTTCGTTCAGATGAGCGATACCCAAATAGGCTTTATCGATTCATCTCCGGCCTTCGCCCACTCGGATTCGCTGTTCAAGGCCGCCGTTCAGGCCACGAACGCCCTTTCTCCCGCCTGCGTGATTATCACGGGAGACCTGGTGGATAATCCCGCCAATCCAGTACAGGATTCGGTCTATAAAGCCTGTCTGGCCGAAATAAAGGCCCCGGTGTATATGGTCCCCGGCAACCACGACTACATGGGCTTCACCCGGGAGAAACAGCAGGCATATATCGCGCTTCGCGGATACGACCGTTTCTCGTTCCGGGAAAAGGACTGCGCGTTCATAGGTATGGATTCCAACTGCATCAAGGATGGGGTGGAGGAGGCCGAGGCCGAACAACTGGTTTGGCTGGAAAAGGAATTATCGGCCGCCCAGAATTGCCGATATACCTTTGTATTCCTGCACTGCCCGGTGATCCGGGAGTCTTTGGACGAACGGGAAGACTATTTCAACTTTTCTAAAGATAAGCGCAGGCAATACATCGACCTTTTCAAAAAGTACGAAGTGGATGGGGTTTTCGCCGGCCACACGCACCAGGAATATGACTGTATAGTGGAAGGAATCCGTTTTGTGGCAGCTGGCCCCGTTGCGAATGCCCTGGGTCACGGAACCCCGGGATACAACGTGGTGAACGTCACCCAGGATGGATTTGAGGTGCTCTATACCCCCACTCCCGGTATCGATCCCACGCACTGCCGATTCTAATGTCGTGCGGAAGGTTGGTTTTTTTCCAGCCAACCTTCCGCGCATCATATGCACCACAGTGCCTTGAAATGCATTTTCACTGCGGAAGGTTAGCGCCTTAAAAACCAACCTTCCGCAGTATAGAAAAAAAGTAACCGGGGAGGAGACGCATTTCAGGAGGTCGTGTGTTTATAGGACAGAAACGGATGAAAAAATGAAGACTTTTCTGAAACTGACGGGAGTACTGGTTCTCCTCGGGTTATTGGTCTCTTCCTGTTCAAAGAGTCAGTTGTATGATGGCACATCCTGGTACACGGAGACGGGTCCGGGCCATTCCATAACCGCTACTTTCAGTGAGGGTAGCCAAAAATGCCTGGTGCTTGAAGTTAGTGGCGAGTGCGGGATTGGTTGTGAGTACCAGGTGGAATGGACGGCCCGGAACGCGTTCAATCTGTTCCTAACAGATATCGAAGAAACAGACGTTAAACAAGTCTATTATCGAGACATCAAGTATTCCGGCGCAATAAACGGCGACACCATGCTGTTGGACGTTTATCGCCGCGACGGCGAGGCTAAAAGGACGTACGAGCTGAAGCGTGTATCAGGAATGGAGTGAGCGGGATTTGGCCAGATCCTGCTCCCAGGGAAACAAATTGGCGGAGGAACAACTGTATAGGACCTATGCAGGAAGGATGTATGCACTCTGTCGGCGCTATCTGGGGGACGAAGAGGAAGCGAAGGACCTGATGCTGGAGACCTTCCTGCAGGCGCTGGACAAGATAGACACTTTCAAGTACTCCGGGGAAGGTTCCCTATATGCCTGGATCAGTCGGATTGCCATTAACAAGGCCATCAATCAGATCAAGCGTCACCGATGGCGATTCGTTTCGCTGGACCACCAGACACAGGACAACATCCCGGAACCCACGGAGGAAGAGATGCTGACCATCCCGGCAGAGAAATTACGGGAGTGGATAGCTCAGCTGCCCGATTTGAGAAGGACCGTATTCAACCTGTACTGTGTGGACGGATACTCGCACAAGGAAATCGGCCAAATGCTGGGAATCAGCGAAAGGGGCTCCACCAGCACCATGGCGAAAGCCAGAAAACAACTGAAAGAAAAGATTAAGCAATACCTCAAGGAGCAAGAGCCATGAGAAAATGGGAAGACATAGTCAAGGACAAATTGGAAGAGGCCGATGGCACCCTTCCGGAAAGCGTCTTTGCTGAATTCCAGGCCCGCCGCAGCGCTGCCGCATCGGCCTCCGCGCCGAAGCGTTTCCCGCTGGTGTGGCTGGCTATCCCTGCCGTAGCTGCCGGCCTTGCCGCCATCCTGCTCCTTCGTCAGCCGGCTGTTCCTGTTCCGGATGATGGTATTCAGGTAATCCAGCAGCCCACGGCACCAGTTGCGGTTGCAGTGGATTCTGTCATGATGGACGAGCCGATACAAATGGAACCGACTGCTAAACAGGCGATTAAACAGAGAATCGTCAAACTGTCCAACGTGGAGCCGCAAGTAGAAGTTGAAGCCGATATTATTGAGAATCTCGAGTCGGAAGAAAAGGCTCCTGCTACGCCCGAGGCTCCTCAGAAACCGGAGACAGTGGACAAGCCCACAACAATTACTACGTCTCCCTTCATTCCGGAATCGGCCCAACTCAAACCCGTAAAAATGAAAGTAGGGCTGGCGGCGGGCGCTGTAGCCGGTGGGGGACTGCTGGCTGCGGCCATCGTTCCGGCTATCAAGACAGATGCAAAAGCAGGGTCGGCTGAATATAATTCCATGTGGTCTTATTTGGATACTCCCAATAAGGATCATACTGAAATGAATGGTACTGGAACAAATGGTCATACTAACGGTGACCAGTTATTGCAAAACCAGGTTCACTACTTCCCGCTCAAACTGGGCTTGTCGGCCAGAATCCCTGTGGCTAAAAAGTTGTTTATAACCACCGGAATCAACTATTCCGTATACTGGTCCTCTTTCGAATACAATTTAACCGGCATAGTGAAACAGCAGGCGCATTACCTGGGTATTCCGATCCGGCTGGACTGGGTTTTCGCCTCCAACAGGCTCTTTGACGTGTACCTGGGTGGCGGACTGGAAGGCGATTTCTGTGTGGGCGCAACAGTGGGAGGAAACAGGATTTCAAAGGACGGTTTCGGTCTGGCTTTACAAGGCGCAGGTGGTGTCCAGTTAAACTTTACCAAGCATCTGGGTATTTATGTAGAACCTCAATTGAGTTGGCAAATTCCTATGAATAATACAAAATTAAGAACCTATCGGAGCACGCATCCGCTGCTCTTTACCGTGGCGGCAGGTGTCCGGTTTAACATAGGTAAATAAAATGAAGAGATATTTAGCCTTTGCGGCTGCGGTGGCCGCCCTTAGCCTGGCATCCTGCCAGAAAGAAGACATGACTATCCCCACGGATGAACTGATTCCGCGGAAGGATTTCGTACTCACGAAAGCCCAGGCCGATTTTGTCCTGGACAACAACTATTTCGCGCTGGACCTGTTCCGGCGGGTTGCGCAAAGCGCGGAGGGAAAAAGCCTTGTGATTTCTCCGCTCAGTGTCACTATCGACTTCGGGATGGTGAACAACGGCGCCGTAGGTACCACACAGCAGGAAATCTATGAGACACTGGGCTTCAAGGAAGGATCGGTGGACGGCCTCAATGCTTTCTGCCAGACCATGA
>CAMYWP010000009.1 GCA_947302825.1 uncultured Bacteroidales bacterium | reverse complement strand
CATGGTAGGGGTGCCTTTCTTCTGGATCTGGTCGGCCAGTCCCAGGTCGCGCACGGTTTCTCCAATCTGCTTGCGCTGCAGCATGCCTATAATACGTTTACCGGCATACATGCTCACCAGCACGGCCGTAACCGCCGCCAACATGGCGCGGAAGCTCAGGTAATGCATGAGCCCCATGCCGGGGAAGTCGACACCGATGGACTCCAGGTATTGGAACAGATGGTAGATCATTGGGCAATGAGTTGGAAGGTTTCGTTCACGATTTCTTTTTCGTCAAAGGGATATTTGGTATGGCCGATGACCTGGTAGGTCTCGTGGCCCTTGCCGGCCACCAGCAGGGTGGCGTTCTCCGGGGCCGTGAGGATGGCCGTGCGCAGGGCTTCCCGACGGTCGGTGATTACCAGCGCTTTGGCCAGGCCCTTGGCATCCAGGCCGGCCGTAATGTCCTTGATAATGGCCTCCGGGACCTCCGTACGGGGGTTGTCGGAGGTAACGATGAGCCGATCGGCCAGCTTCTGGGCCACCTGGGCCATCTCCGGACGTTTGGTGCGGTCGCGGTCGCCGCCGCAGCCGAACAGGCAGATGAGCGTGCGCTCCGGCGCAATGGCGCGCAGGGTGGTGAGCACGTTCTCCAGGGCGTCGGGCGTGTGTGCGTAGTCGATGACCACGGAAAGGCCTTTGGGTCCGCGCAGGTTCTCCAGCCGTCCCGGGGCGCTTTCCAGGTTGGAGAGGGCCACCAGGGTTTCGGTGGTGTCCTGGCCCAGGCACACGGCGGCGCTGTAAATCGCCAGGAGGTTGTAGGCGTTGTGCCGGCCGATCAGGCGGCACCAGGTGTCCACGCCGTCGATCTTCAGGAGCATCCCGTCGAAGTTCTGCTCCAGGATGCGGGCGGTATGGTCGGCCAGGCCCTGCACCGAATAGGTAACTACCTGTGCGCGGGTGTTCTGCACCATTACGGAGCCGTGGCGGTCGTCGCTGTTCACCAGGGCGATGGCGCCTTTGGGCAGCCGGTCGAAGAACAGTTTCTTGCAGCGGAGGTATTCGGCGAAGGTCTTATGATAGTCCAGATGATCGTGGGTGAGGTTGGAGAAGATGCCCAGGGCGAAGTCCAGACCCGTCACGCGGTCCTGTTCCACGCCGATGGAACTCACCTCCATGAAGCAGTAGCTGCATCCTTTTTCCACCATCCGGGCCAGCAGGCTGTTCAGGGTGATGGGGTCCACCGTGGTGTTTTCGGTCTCCAGACGCTCATCGCCCACATAATTGGCGATGGTGGAGAGCAGGCCGCAGGAATAGCCCAGATTGCGGAACAACTGGTACAGCAAGGTTACCGTGGTGGTTTTCCCGTTAGTGCCCGTGATGCCCACCAGCGTCAGTTTGCCGGACGGATGGCCGTAGAAGGCATCGGCCACCAGGGCTAGCGCCTCCCGGCTGCCGTCCACCACGGCCACGGCGCCTTTTTCCAGTGCCTGGGGGATGTAGGCGTGTCCGTCGTTGTCGCAACCTTTCACGGCAAAGAAGAGGCTGCCCGGCGTTACTTTGCGGGAATCACTGCAGATGGCGGTGACTTCCGTTTCGGGCGTTCCATGCAGGATGTTTACTGCTGCATTCCGTATGATTTCACTCAGTTTCATTTGAGGGTCAGTTTCACAGTTTGTCCGTTTTTGCAGGCGGTTCCCGGGGCGGGGGACTGGCTCACCACGTGACCGGCACCGGTATACTGGCACTGCAGACCCATGGATTCCAGGGTGTACAGGGCATCCTTGAGGCCGTAGCCTTTCAGGTCCGGAACCTTGCCTTTTTCCGAATCGGCTATACAATCCATCTGCGGCACGCTGGCGGTGGGACGGATTTCGTTGTCCCATGTGCCGTCCAGCGCATACAGTTTGTCCACAATCTCGCGTACGGCCAGCGCCGGCTTGGTGCCGCCGTAGAAGTTCCGGTGCGAAGGATAGGAATAAACCGTGACCAGGATGGTATATTTAGGGTTATCCACCGGGAAGAAACCCACGAAGGTGCCTTGGAACTTCTTTCGGCCATAAGCGTCGCTGTAAGGGTCCGTGCTGCCGCCCCTTTCCTTGGGAGAGAGCACTACGCGTGCGGTACCGGTCTTGCCGCCCACGGGCAGTTTGGCCGATTTCAGGCGTGTGGCGGTACCCTCGTTCACCACAGCCCGGAGGGCGCGGGTGACGGTATCGGCCGTAGCGGGCGAGCAAATGCTGCTGTTCAGGGCCGAGGGTTCGAAGCGCTTGAGCACCTTGCCGTCCTTTTCTACGCTTTCCACCAGATAGGGCTTCATCATGGTGCCCTTGTTGGCGATGCCGTTGTAGAAGGTGGCCACGTGCAGCGGCGTCACGCTGAGGCTGTAGCCATAGGCCGTGGTGCCCAGGGTGGTCTTGGACCAGCCGGGGGTGCCGGGACGGTTCACCACGGGCGAGCCCATGCCGGTGATGTCGAAGTCGAAGGCTTCGCCAAAACGGTAGGAGTAGATATGGTCGAACATCTCCTGCGGCTTCTTGCCATAGTAGTTTTCGGCCAGCCAGGTGAATACGTAGTTGGAGGAAATCTCGAAACCGTGCATCACGGTGATATCGCGACGGCCCGTTTCCCGCTGGTAGTCCAGGATGTGTACATCTTGATTGTAACCGCCCGGAACGAAGCCGTTGTTGGTGGGCAGCGTCTGGTCCAGGGTTTTCACATAGCCGTCTTCCACCAGGGAGACCAGGGTGACGGTCTTCATCACGGAGCCTTGTTCGCCCACTTCCCTCAGGCACAGGTTCTCGCGCTCCCACAGGGTGGTCTGCGGGGTGTCGCCGCGGGAAAGGTTCACCATGGCCCGGATGGCACCGGTCTTGGCCTCCAGGATGATGCAGATGCCGGCGCGGACTTCGTCATCGGCCTGAATCTGGGCCCGGAGGGCTCTGTCGGCTATGTCCTGGAAGTCCACGTTCAGGGTGGTGCGGATGTCGTTGCCGTCCTGCACCTTCACCTGGGCCGAATCCAGATCGCGCACCCAGCGCTTGTTGTCGGTGACGCGGCGCCACTCATAGCCTTCGCGGCCATGCAGTTCGCTGTCGAAGCTGGATTCCAGGCCGATGCGGTTCTGCTCTTTCACGTAGCCGATTACGCGGCGGGCCAGAGAGTCGTAGGGATAGATGCGCTCCTCGTGCTTTTCTACGATGAAGCCGCCCGTGTAGGGGCCTTCCCGGAACAGGGGAAAGGTTTTCACCTTGTCCAGGGTGCTCAGGTCTATGTTCCGCTGGATGCGGAGGTATTTGGAGCCTTTGTCGCGGCCGTCCAGGATGGCTTTGGCGTAGGCATCGGCGCTCTTATCGCGGAATTCGTTGCTCAGGTACACGGCCAGTTCACGAGCCTTGTTCCGCCAGTCACGCTCCAGGCTGTCCTTGCCAGTTTCGGCGTATTCCTGCTTGCGGACGGTGCAGTCCATGTAAATGTCATAGAGAGGGGCCGATATGGCCAGCGGACGTCCGTCGGTGGCCAGGATCTTGCCGCGAACCGGGTTCTCCACGTGCTTCTGCACGGAAGGCCGGAACAGGCCGATGACCCTTTCGTCCACAGAATAGGTGGCCTGGATGTGTATGACACGAAGCAGGATGGCCACTCCCAGGAACAGGAACAGCATGGACAGGAAGAACATCACCACGTGGATTCGGTCGCGGTTTTCTATGGTGTCCTTTATTTCACTCTGCTTCTTGCTCATTTCTTCTTGATCAAGGTGGCGGGTTCCTGGGGCAGGGTCAGTTCTACGCCCAGTTCTTTCAGGCGGGCCTCAGCGGCCGATGCGCTGTGCAGTTTCACCAGGGCGGCTTCTTTCTCCGCGTAATGGATGCGGAGCTGCTCAATGGCCGCCTGGTTGTCTCCGGCTTTTGTGAGGGTTTTGTCCACCTGAAGGCTCAGGAGGATGGTCACCCACATCAGCAGGAACAGGTACATGATGTGCATGTAGTATTTATCGGCGCGGATACGGAGCAGGAACTCTCCGTTCCGGAGGGCACGCAGGGTGTTGCGGAAGGCCAGCCAAATAGTTTTTACGCTCATGCTTCGGCCCTCCTTTCCGCTATCCGGAGTTTCGCGCTGCGGGCGCGGGTGTTTCCGGCAATTTCACTTTCTTCGGGTACGATGGGCTTGCGGTTCACGGCCTCCAGCGGGGCGTGGGCCCGTCCGTACAGGTCTTGCTGCACAATACCGTCCACGTTGCCCGTCTTGATGAAGTTTTTCACCATCCGGTCTTCCAGGCTGTGGTAGGTGATTACCACCAGCCGTCCGCCGGGCTTGAGGCTGCGGGCCGCCCCGTCCAGGAACTTCTCCAGGGAACGCATTTCCTGGTTCACTTCAATGCGCAGGGCCTGATACAGTTTGGCCAGCACCTTGTGCTCTGCACCTTTGGGCAGCATTTTGCCCACGGCACGGTCCAGGTCGCCGGTGGTGTGCAGCGGCCGGGCCTGCATCATCAGGCGGGCCATGTTGCGGGCACCGTCTACCTCACCGTACAGCCGCAGGATGCGCTCCAGGGCTTCCTCGTCGTAGCTGTTGGCCACTTCTTCGGCCGTAAGGGCGGCCTCCTGGTTCATCCGCATATCCAGCGGCGCTTCCTCATAGCGGAAGCTGAACCCCCGCTCCGCCGTATCGAACTGATGGCTGGAAACCCCCAGATCTGCCAAAATGCCGTCGAATATAGCAGGGCCTATGCCCCTTTCCGGAGCATCGGCCTTTTTATTTGCGGAGGAAAGGGGCATAGGCCCTGCTTCCCGGCGCAGCTGTTCTGCATAATTTTCGATGAAGCGGAAGTTGTTGTGAATGAGGGTGAGCCGGGGATCGGCCGGGGCATTGTTGATAGCGTCGATGTCACGATCGAAGGCGATGACTCTCCCGCCAGCGTTTAAGCGTGAAAGTACGGCAGCGGTGTGACCACCGCCTCCGAAAGTGGCATCTGCGTAAATTCCTTCGGGATTTGTTACAAGAGCGGATACACTCTCCGCCAGCAGCACAGGGATATGATATTCAGACATTTCTCGAGACCCTCCTACTTTTTGGAAGATAGTCTCGATGCGGTTTCCCTGAACTTCTCATCGCTCAGAAGCTGGGCCTTACGAGTCTCCGGATCCCAGATCTGGAGCTTGTAGCCAACACCGCCGAATACCACCTCTTTGGTAATACCTGCACTCTCAAGCAGCTCTGACGGAATGTTCAGTCTGCCCAGTTTCCCGTCCGGGACAAGAGTGTAAACGCCGTCATTGTACTTGGTCCACAAATCAGCGTCTCCAGTATTGAGTTCGGGATCGATGCTGCCCAGCACTTTTTCGCTGCGGATTTCCCATTCCTCTGCGGGGAAGAGTTCAATGCAGCTCTGCTGAAGGCTCTTTTTTACGATGAGGGTCATATTCTCGGAACCGCCGCGCACCATGGCATCACGGAAGATGGCAGGGAGCACGACGCGCCCCTTGTCATCCACTTTTCCGCAGGCTGTTCCGTAGAATCTGACCATAATTAAACTTTATACTTTCACGCTTGGATACAAAGGTAGAAAAACTTTTCCATTTTATTACAATTTCTTCCAAAATTTTCCACATATTTTTCAACATCCATCACCCTGGCAACTATCTCGCTGTGTGACAAGCATATACAGAAAGTAATCGTTCAAATTTTGAACGATTACTTTCTGTAAGTTGTTGTGGATTAGGGAATTGGTTGCCAGGGGTTATAGCTCCCGGCGGAGGCGGGCTTTGGGGATGTCCAGCTGGGCGCGGTATTTGGCTATGGTGCGGCGGGCCACTTTGTAACCCTTGGCGGCCAGGCCGTCCACCAGTTCGTCGTCGGTGAGGGGGTTGTGCTTGTCTTCGCCGTCCACCATTTCGCGGAGGGCTTTCTTGATTTCGCGCGTGCTCACTTCCTCGCCTTCGCTGTTCTCCAATCCTTCGGAGAAGAAATACTTCAGGGGGAAGATGCCGAAATGGGTTTCGATCCACTTGCTGTTCACCACGCGGGAGATGGTAGAGATATCGAAGCCGGTGATTTCGGCTATATCCTTGAGCACCATGGGCTTGAGGGAACTTTCGTCCCCGTCCACAAAGTAGTCGTGCTGGTAGTCGATGATGGCCCGCATGGTGCTTTCCAGCGTGTTCTGGCGTTGGCGCAGGGCTTCGATGAACCACTTGGCCGAATCGATCTTCTGCTTCACGAAAGAGGCGGCCTCTTTATCGGCCCTGGATGCGGACGTGCGGCCGTTTTCCATTATCTCCGAGTACTTGCGGTTGATGCGCAGTTCCGGGATACTGAAGCGCGGCATGCTTAAGATGAGCTGGCCGTTTTCGTAGTCCAGCTGGAAGTCCGGGACCACCTGCTGGGCTTGGTCGTTGTAGGAGTCGTCTATCTGGCCGCCGGGCGAGGGATTCAGGTGGCGGATTTCCTCCAGCACCGCCTTCATCTGGTCTTCCGTCAGGTGCAGCCTGGCCATGATTTTTGGGAAATGGCGGTTTTTGAAAGCGTCGAACTGCTCCGAAAGCACGCGGATGGCGTTTTCCACGGAAGGCGTCCGTTTTTTGTCTTCCAGCTGCAGCAGCAGGCATTCGCGCAGATCGCGCGCCCCCACGCCTGAAGGCTCGAACTCCTGGATTACCTTGAGCATCTGCTCCACTTCTTCGGCCGATGATTCCACCCCGGCGCGGAAGGCAAGGTCGTCCACCAGGGATTCGATGTCCCTGCGCAGGTAACCGTCGTCGTCCAGCGAGCCGATGATAAAGGACGCCACCGTGCGTTGATGCTCGGTTAAGTTCCTGTATCCCAGCTGTTCCAGAAGGCTTTGGGTGAAACTCTGTTTGACGGAGAAGGTATTGTATTCCGGGCGTTCGTCCTTGCCCCAGTTGTTCACGTGGAGGTTGTAGGAGGGAATATCGTCGTCCTGGGAGCCGTAATTCTCTTCCAGGGAACCGCCGCTCTGCTCCTTCTCTTCCACTTCGGAGATGGAGACGTCGCGGGGCTGGTCTTCGCTTTTCTGCGGGGTGTCGTCCACAACGGGATTGTCGTTGAGCACCTCACGAACATGCTGTTCCAGGGCCTGCACCGGCATCTCTATCAGCTTGATGGTCTGAATCTGGAGCGGTGACAGCTTCTGCTGCTGTTTTTGCTGAAGTCCCTGAGTGATGGAAGCCATGGCTTAACGCGGATAATTGATGCTTTCCTTGATGATGAAGGCGGTGGGGTAGGTTCCCTTGATGGCGTTGAAAATGCGCAGGGCCTCGTCCTTGGAACGGAAATCGCCGATACTCACCTTGTAATTGGGGCTCTCGAAACTGCGGTATACCAGCACTTCGGGGAACTGCTTCTGCAGGGTCTGCAAGATGTTCTCGGATTTGATGCGGGCCTGGGGGCCGTTGTCGTAGAATACCCGGATGCGGTAGCCGCTGATGGGTTTTTCCGCATTGTGCAGGGTATATTGCTGCAGGGCCTGCCGGATGGTATTGCTCTGTTCCACCTGTGCGCCCGATCCCAGGGTGGAGAGAATGTCCCGGCCCAGAAGGGTGGTGTCTACCGGAGCGGTACGGGTGGTATCTTGCGCCTTAAGGGCGGCGCAGGAGAGCAGTAAGGCAGTGAGTATGAAAAGTATCCGTTTCATAGCTTAATTCTTGAATTGGGAAATGTCCAGGTCCCTGAAACTGAAGGGTTTGCGGAGCACGCCGTTCTTTTTGAGAGCGCCCTGGATGTCTACATCGGCCTTCAGTCCTTCCAGGGTGCCCCGGGAGGCGATGACCAGCAGTTCCAGGATGGAGATGCCTTCGTCCAGCTGTACGCTGCAGGGGAGTTCGTAGGTTTGGGCCGATTGTCCTTGCAGTTCGATGGGACCGGTGACAAAATGGGCCAGGGGCTTGTCCTGATAGCGGATGACGCCGCTCATTTCCGTGACGGCGAGGCTCCGGGCCGGGTTGTCTATGCCAATGAGCAACTTGGCATCCACCGAGCGGGACGAGGTGGGGACGATATAAGCCACACCCACCGAAGTGACGGCGATTTCCTTCACTTTGGACAGGCCGCAGGAGGCTGCCAGAAGGGCCGCTACAAGAAAGATGCCGATATGCCGAAAAGCTTTCACAAAGGCAAAGGTAGTGATTTTTTTCGTAACTTTGCAGCCTATGGAAAAAAGAGCCTATATCGAAACATACGGGTGTCAGATGAACGTGAACGACACCGAAGTGATCTTCGCCATCCTGGCCCAGGCCGGCTACGCCCGTACGGAAACCATGGAGGACGCCCAGCTCATTCTGGCCAACACCTGTTCCATCCGGGACAACGCCGAACAACGCATCTGGGGCCGATTGGAAGTGTTTGATCAGCAGCGGAAAGCCCGTCCCGGCACCCTGGTGGGCATCGTGGGCTGCATGGCCGAACGCTTGAAAGACAAGCTGCTGGACACCCATAAGGTGGACCTGGTGGTGGGTCCGGACGCCTACCGCTCCCTCCCGCGTCTGCTGGAGGCCGTGACGCCGGATCGGCCGCAAATGGACGTGTTGCTCTCCCGCGAAGAAACTTACGCCGACATCACGCCGGTGCGCACGGACCGCAATGGGATATCGGCCTTTATTTCCATCATGCGCGGTTGCAACAACGTGTGCTCTTACTGCGTGGTGCCTTATACCCGCGGGGCGGAACGTTCCCGCGATGCGCATTCCATCGTGCGCGAAGCGTGTGACGTGTATGCGCGTGGTTATAAAGAGGTTACCCTGCTGGGGCAGAACGTGGACAGTTACCTCTGGAAGAGCGGGACGGAGAGCGTGAATTTCGCCCAGCTGCTGGAGCGGGTGGCGGCCATTGCGCCGGACTTGCGCGTTCGCTTCGCCACCTCCCATCCCAAGGACATTTCCGATGAGGTCATCTATACCATGGCGGCTCACCCCAATATCTGCCGGCACATTCACCTGCCTGTCCAGAGCGGCAGCACGCGTCTGCTGGAAAAGATGCGCCGCAAGTATAGCCGGGAATGGTATTTGGAACGGGTAGCCAAGATTCGGGAGGTGATGCCGGACTGCGGTCTCACCACGGACGTAATTGCCGGTTTCTGCTCGGAAACACCTGAGGACCACGCCGATACACTCTCCTTAATGGAAGAGGTGGGCTTCGACTGGGCCTTCATGTTCGCCTATTCAGACCGCCCCGGCACCCTGGCCAACCGGACCATGGTGGATGATGTCCCCGCCGCCGAAAAGAACCGCCGGCTCAACGAAATCATCGCCCTGCAGAACCGCAAATCGCTGGAGCGTTACCGTGCCCAGATTGGAAAGACCATGGAAGTGCTGGTGGAAGGGCCGTCCAAGCGGGATCCCGCCATGCTCTGCGGCCGTGCTTCCAACAATATGATGTGCGTGTTCCCGGCCGCCGGACGCAAGGCCGGCAGCTACGCCAAGGTAACAGTCGTGGACTGCACCTCCGCTACTTTAATCTGTGAATAGTTAGCGTTTTCCGCCGTACGCAAGGTCTCCGGCATCTCCCAGGCCGGGGATGATGTAGTTGTGGCTGGTGAGTTCTTCGTCAATGGCAGCCACCCACAGGGTATACTTGCCGTCCAGCCGCTGCAGGAGCTGATCCACGGCATATCGGCTGGCCACGGGGCAGATCATGTGGATGCAGGCAGCCTCACCGCCCTCTTCCTCCAGTTTTTGCAGGGCGCTTTCCATGGAGGCGCCGGTGGCCAGCATGGGATCGGCCACCAGAAGGGTCTTGCCTTCCAGCGAGGGGCAGGTGCAATAATCGGCGAAAACTTTGAAGTAATCCCCCTTGCCATGCTTGCGGAAGGTGGAGAGGAAGGCGCTTTCGGCCTTGTCGAAGACATCCAGCAGGCCGTTTTGCAGCGGAAGGCCGGCGCGCAGGATGGCGGCAATCACAAGCGGAGTGTCGAAAGTGGATACCCGTGCTACGCCCAGAGGTGTGGTGACGTCTTTCTCTGAATAGGCCAGGGTTTGGGAAATCTCATAGCCGAAAACCCGGCCCACCCGCTCCAGGTTGGTGCGGAACCGAAGGCTGTCCTTTTGAATGCGTGCATCGCGGATTTCTGCAACAAAGGTGTTCAGAACGGTGTTTTTTTCTCCCAGGTTAACGACTTTCATGTGGTAGAAGATTATGGTTGGAGCACAAATATAAGTATTTTTTCCATTTTATTATCCTTTCCCCACCCGTTCCTCGGAGAAGGAGTAGAAGGAGCTTTCGGCAATGACCACATGGTCCAGCAGGCTCAGGCCGATAGCCGAGAGGGCACGGCGCAACACTTCGGTCTGGTGGATATCGGCCTGACCGGGCAGGGGAGAGCCGGAAGGGTGGTTGTGCACCAGGATCAGCTGGGAGCACTGCTTTTCGATGGCTTTTTTCAGGATACGGCCGGTGTCGATGAGCGTGCTTTCCATCGATCCGGAGGTAATCATTTCCTTGCCGATTACAAAGTTGGCGCGGTTCAGGTACAGCACCCAGCATTCCTCGTGGTCCAGGTTCTTCAGGTGGGGCAGCATAAGCTGATACACCAGTTCGGGCGAGGTAACGGAGCGCTTGTCCACAATGGCGGCTTCCTCGAAGCACCTTCGTCCCAACTCCAGCGCGGCGGCAATGGTGATGGCCCGTACCTCTCCCATCCCTTTGTGGGAAATCAGCCGCTCCAGCGGCATGGCACCCAGCAGGGTTAACCGGCCTCCGGCACTTACCATGAGTTCCTGCGCCACGTCCATCACGCTCTTTCCCACAATGCCGCTGCCCAGCAGCACGGCCAGCAGTTCGGCATTGGACAGGGCTTTCGCGCCCTTCTGGCGCATCTTTTCGCGCGGTCTCTCCTCCGCGCACAAATCCATCATCTTCATGGAAGCCAAAGATAAGCCCCCATAACGAAAAACAACGCAATCGTAAAAAAGATTGCGTTGTTTCAGGTGATTTTTCGTTTTTCTTACGATTCTTCTTCTTTTTCTTCTTCCTCGTTTTTCTGATGCCTTAGCTCGTCCAGGTAGCTGGCGGTGATGACGCCGGAGGGGAGGGCGATGATGGCCACGCCAAAGAGGGAGGACAGCATGCTGATGAATCGGCCCATATCCGTAATGGGAATCATATCGCCGTATCCTACCGTTGTCAAGGTTACGGTGGCCCAGTAGAGGGCGTCGAAGAAACTGTCAAAGGTGGGTGCTCCGGTTACAGGGTTATAGTGAGGCTCCACGTTGAACATGATGAGCGCCGTGAGAAAAACGTAGAAAATGGAAAGACCCAGCACAGAAAGTAAAACGCCTTTTTCTTTGCGGATAACTTTCATCAGAACCTGTATCTTCTCCGAATAACGGATGAACTTGAACATGCGCAGGATGCGCAGGAGACGGGAAACACGGAAAATCTTGAATCCCCGGCCCAGGACGCTTAATGCGGGCAGGATGGACAGCAGGTCGATGATGGCCCACCCCGTGAAAGGATATAAGACAAAGGACCACTCCTTCTTGCCCAAGCGATAATCGGCCGTAAACCAGCGAAGGAGGTAATCGATGATGAAGATGGTTACCGTCAATGTTTCGAGTGCCCGGAAGAAAGGCGTCTCCTTAACGAACATAAGCGGGAGGATGCTTGCCGCTATGGAAATAAGCATAAAGGCATCATAAAAAAGGCTGATTTTGTCTCCGCGCTTACCTAGTTCGATAATTTCAAATATTCTTTTTCTCATCGTTTTTGGATAATGCTTTCGATTACTTTCGCCTGGGTTTCCGGCGTGAATCCGTGTCCCTCACCGGGGAAGACTGTGAGCGTGGCGTTCTTGTAGGTTTCCTGCGCCTTTTCTGAATAGGAAAGGTTCACCACCCGGTCCTCGTCTCCGTGGAAAATTTGTACGGGGCCTTCATATCGGCCGATGGTTCCGTAAACATCCAGGTTATACAGGCCTTCCAGATACGCATGACCCAATTTGATGCCCCAGAAATCTACGGTGTCGGGCATGTCTTCCAAGGTGGGATACATAGTGACCCAGTCGTCCTTGATGCACAGGGCCGGGTAGATAAGAATCAGCTTCTCTACCTGATCTTTCCTTTCGGCCGCCACCAGGGAGGACACCATGCCGCCCTGGCTCTCTCCTATCAGGGTGATATGTTTGGGATTGATAAAATCCTTTTCGGAAAGCTGGTCAATCACCGCCTTCAAGTCTTCGGCCTCGGAGAAAATGGACATTTCCGTTGTGCTTCCGTCTGAGCGGCTCCAATTGGACCCGCCGCAGAAGTCGTAGCAATAAACGGCATTGCCCAGAGGTGCCAATGCTTCGGCGTATGCTTTTCCGAATTGATGCGTCCCGCCGAATCCGTGTGAAACAATGATAAGCGGAGCCCGCTTCACCCCGTCCGGACGGAAAAGAATGCCATAGATGGTTTTCCCGTCACGCTCCAGGCAAAGTTCTTCCTGGGTGAAAGTACACGGTTTGGGCGCACAGGAGCATACCAGCGCAGCCAGTAAAAGGAAAAATGCAAGGACTCGTTTCATGCCTGCAACCTTCCGGATATTTCGATTCCTACTGGATGAAGGCGATGATTTCGCCTTTGGCCACAGCGTCTCCCTGCTTGCCCAGGACGGCTACAAGGAGGCCATCCACGGCGGCCACGACGTCTTCGATGCCATAGTAGGTTTGCACATGGCCGATAACCTCGCCGGCCTTGACCTTCTTGCCCACGACGGGAGCCTTAGAGATGTCGTCCACATCCAGTTCCCAAAGTAGCTGTCCCTTCACCGGACATTGCACCGGCGTGGCTTTGGGATAGCGTTCCACATAGTCTTCCACCTTGAACTTGGGCATTTCCACCACGGGACGTTCCACTACGATAGGGGCGCCGGCTTTGGCCTTCATATCGGCCAGATCCTTGTTGAAACGTTCCTTGGCGATGCCGCTGCGGTAGTCTCTGTACTGACGCTCGAACATGGCCATGTTCAGGAGCTCTTCGTCGTCCTCACCGTAGTCCCAGCCTTCTTCGTCCATCATCTTGCGGAACTTGGGCAGTTCGTCGGGATACATGTCCTGCGGGTTGCCGGTGTAGAATTCCATGCCCTTTTCCTTGGCCAGGGCCACGATCTCCGGATCCAATTCGCCGGGCAGTTTGCCCATGTTGCCCAGGATCATGCCCCAGGTGTCCTTGTCGATGGTGGTCCAGCGCGGCTTGTCGTTGAGCATGTTGAACAGGTTCATCAGGGCCGTATTCTTTACGTACTGGCTGAAAGGAGTCACCAGCGGCGGGTAGCCCAGTCGAGGCCATACGTATTCCACTTCGTCGAAGAGTTTCACCATGAGGGTATCCAGTGTCATCTCCGGACGACCATGGGCGCGCTGGGCGGCGTTGATGGCGCCCTGGAAGCCCTTCAGATCGGCCATCATGGAGCCCATCATGCCGCCGGGCAGGCCGCAACCCACCAGCAGGGAGGTCATCTGGGAGTTGGTGGGGTTGATCCAGTAGCCCAGGAAATCGTCGATGAATTCCTGCGTGAGGCGGCGTACTTCCATGTAGGCGTCCATGTTGATGTCCTTCACCTGGAAGCCATCGGCCCTCATCATCTGCTGGATGGTGATTACATCGGGATGGACTTTGCCCCAGGAGAGGGGTTCCACGGCTACGTCCAGGTAGTCGGCTCCGGCGCGGGCTACTTCCAACATGGAGGCGGGTGAGAAGCCGGGGCCGGTGTGGCCATGATACTGGACTTTGATTTCCGGATGTGCTTTCTTGATGCCGGCCACAATCTGTCCCAGTTCCGTGGGACGACCCACGCCTGCCATATCCTTGAGGCAGATTTCATCGGTGCCATATTCCACCAGCTGATCCACCAGCTTGAGATAATAGTCCACCGTGTGCACGGGAGAGTGCGTGATGGACAGGGCCGCCTGGGAAATCATACCGCCTTTCTTGGCAAACTCGATGGAAAGCTTGAGGTTGCGGTGGTCGTTGAGTCCGCAGAAGGAACGGGCGATGTCGGTGCCCTGTTTCTTCTTCACCTTGAACATGAGTTCGCGGACATCGGCCGGTACGGGATTCATACGGATGGCGTTGAGACCGCGCTCCAGCATGTGGGTCTGGATACCGGCCTTGTGGAAGGGTGCCGTCCATTTACGCACAGAGACGTTGGGATTCTCACCGTAGAGCAGATTTACCTGCTCGAAGGCACCGCCGTTGGTTTCCACGCGGTCGAAGCATCCCATATCCACGATGGCGGGAGCAACCCGTACCAACTGGTCCACGCGCGGCTGATACCTGCCGGAGCTCTGCCACATGTCCCTGTACACCAGGGAGAACTTGATTTCTCTTTTGGCCATATCTTATTATACTTTTTGTCGTATCTACAAAGATAGGAATTATAATTGAAAAATGCCGACAGGCCAAAATATTTTTGGAATACGGGAAAAAATCCTTATTTTTGCAGTCCAAAACATGGTGGATGTAGTTCAGTCGGTAGAGCATCGGATTGTGGTTCCGAGTGTCGTGGGTTCGAGCCCCATCATCCACCCTTCGCAGCCCTCAGATTCGTTTGGGGGCTTTTTTTGTCCTACCAAAGCCCGGAGTACAAGCACAGAAAAGGCCCTGATGGTGTCTGTAGGCGGCGAAAAGGCCGGTACGAGCACCCACAGGGCCGATTTGGTGTCTGTAAGCGAGATGGGAAACTATCGCTAGAGAGAAGAGCTCAGGCGGTAGGTGTTCTTTTCGATTTTCTTGGTTTCCGGATCTATCTCGTAGAAGGTGATGTGGAGGGAAGTGTATTCTCCGGTTGCCATCAGGGGCTCCAGCGGAATGCTATAGGCGGACTGTTTGGTTTTCAGGACATCTTCCGACACATAGGCCGGGTTTTCATTGTTTCCGTCATAGAAAACATACAGGTGCAGCTCGATACCCTGGGCGTCCCAATAAAAGCGGATGTTGCGGGCATAGTTGCTGGAGGGATTGTAGTAGTAGTCGAGAACCAGATTCAGGTAACCGCCGCTGAAGCTGTGGTCCGCAATGGCCACCGGGTCTTTGCCCTCATACTCCATCTGGTCCAGGGGAGTGGGGTTTACGATATCTATCTTGACCACTTCCTTCAGGGTAATGTCCAGGTTACGGTTCAGGACGTCGCACAGGATGTACAGGCGGGCACCTTCCTGTTTCCACTCACTGCTGCCGCTATCGTTGCTTACCACGGTAAAGGTGGACCCCAGGTCGTTGATCAGGTGACCTTCGACGTTGGTGACGATATCCACATAGTTGGTGATGGTGAAGGTGCTTTCCTTCATGCAGGCAGTGAATACCAGCAGGCTAAGGGCCAGGGGGAGAATAAACTTTTTCATTGCGTTTTGGTTTTTCGGGTAGTGGGGCGGGCAATTAACTGGATGTCAATATCTTCTACAGTATATCCCTTGAATTTACGCCGTTTCAGGTGGGCGTTCACCAGATTCTGCAGTTCGTCGTCCATCAAGTCCCGGTAAGTGTGGTTCTCCCTGTCGTACAGGTGGATGTGCCGGGTGTTGTTGATGTCGAAGAACATTTTATTGGTGGCCGATAAACGACGTCCATAGATGCGCTGGTCGGCCAGCTGGGAGAGGATGTTGTAGACGGAGGCTACCGTGACCGCCGCACCGCGCTGCCGCAGCGTTTCCTGCACCAGGTCGGCCGATGCGTGGCCCAGCTCCATCATCACTTCGTGCACGGCCAGCCGTTGGCGCGTGGCCTTGAGTTTATGTCGCCGGAGCTGTGTCCGGAATTCTTCCAGGGTCATGACTGTAACAGGGCTTGGGCGTTGGCAATGGCGGCGGGGGTGATGGTGGCGCCGGAGAGCATCCGGGCCAGTTCCTGCACCCGTCCTTCGGCATCCAGGCTGCGGACAGAGGTTACGCCGCCCTCCTTGGAAACCAGGTAGTGGGCGTTCCCCTTGGCCGCCACCTGCGGCAGGTGGGTGATGGCAAAGACCTGCATCTGTGTGCCCATGGTGCATACCAGGGAGCCCATTTTGTCGGCGGCGCTGCCGGAAACGCCGGTGTCGATCTCGTCGAACACCAGGGTGGGCAGGCGCTTGAAGCGGGCCATCACGGCCTTGAGGCTGAGCATGATGCGGGACAACTCACCGCCGGAAGCGGTCTTGGACACATCCGAAGGGGTACGCCCTTCGGCGGAAAAGAGAAAGCGGACGTTGTCGCTGCCATCGGCCCCGGCAGCACAAGGCTCCAGGCCGATTTGGAAAACAGCGCGGTCCAGTTCAAGAAAACGGAGTTGTTCCTGTACGGATGCGGCAAAGCCAGGGGCCCCTTTTTCGCGGGCGGCATGCAGCTGTGCGCAAAGGCTTTCGTGCTGCCGGCTATTCTCCTGGACGGTTTTGCGGGCCTGTTCCACTTCGCTCACCAGGGTGGTGGCATTCAGCACCAGGCCTTCCAGGCGGTCCCTTTCGTCCATAAGCTCTTCAAGGGAACCCACTCCGTGCTTCTGCAGCAGGCCGTACAGCAGGGAAAGGCGTTCTTCTACCGCTTCCAGCCGTTCCGGAGAAGCTTGGCTTCTCTCGTTTACCGCCATCACTTCCTGGGCAATATCGTCCAGTTCCACGCGGGCCGATGCCAGGCGCTGTGCCAAGGGCTCCAGCGATGGGATGTATCGGCCTGCTTTTTCCAATCGTTTGGCGGCTTCCCGCAGCTGTCCGCTCAGGGATTCCCCGTTTTCCGGGGCCAGCAGCTCCTGGGCCTCGCAGAGCATTTCCTTGATTTCCTCCGCGTGGGCCAGTTGTTTCTGCTCGTTTTCCAGTGACTCCAGTTCTCCGGGAATCAGGTGTGCCCGGTCCAGGCGTTCCCAGCGGGCATGATTGTATTCCTGTTCCTCCTTGGCACGGGTGAGGCGTTCCTCCAGCCGGCTAAGTTCCCGCCGGCTTTCTCCCAGCTTTGTCCAAGCCAGAGCGCATTCCTCCCGCAACTGCGTGCAGCCTGCCCAGAGGTCCAGTGCTTCCCTGCGGAAGCGTTCGTCCCCCAGGCGAAGAGTCTGGTGCTGGGAATGGATGTCCACCAGGCGGGTGGCCAGTTCCTGCAGCACGTTCACGCTCACGGGTTCGTCGTTGGCAAAGCTGCGCGAGCGGCCGCTTTTGGCCACCGTACGGCGCAGCAGCAGGCGGTCTCCTTCGGCGGGAAGGTCGGCCTGCTCCAGGATGGCACGGACATCATCGTCCAGGCCGAATTCCGCTTCCACCACGCAGTTTTCCCCATGCGGGCCCACCATGCCTGCATCGGCCTTGGCCCCGAGCACCAGGGAAAGGGCGCCCAGCAAAATGGACTTGCCGGCACCGGTCTCACCGCTTATAATGACAAGACCCTCCGGAAAAGAGATTTCCAGAGAGCCGATCAAAATGTAGTTGGAGACGGTGAGGCTGTGGAGCATGACCTATTCTCCGTTGGTGTTGTCGATGGGGTTTTCGTTTTGCGCCTTACGGTAGAACAGTTCGCCGTTTTCGAATTCCGAGATGGCCACCAGGTCCGGTTTGGGCTGGCGCTCGTAGTACTTGGAGATCTCGATCTGCTCCTTGTTCTCGAAGACCTCTTCCATGGTGTCGCGGTCGCCGCGGAATTCGTCCAGTTTCTTCATCAGTTCCTTCTTTTCGGCCACGGCAATCTGGTTGGCGCGCTTGTACAGAATCACCACGGATTCGTAGATGTTGCCGGTGGGCGCGGCCAGGTTCTTGATGTCGCGCGTCACCGTGTTAACGGGAATTTTCTTCTTGCTATCCATTGTATAAAAAACGTTATCTATATAGTATACCTGCCCTTTTTGCGGCAAGTTTCAATTATTTTTCAACCGGGGCTTCATCCGGCACGTTGCCGTCCTTGTTCAGGATTTTCTGCACGCGGCGATAGATGTTGTCCAGTTCCTTGCGGTAATGAGATTCCGGGTATTCGCCCACGAAGTTCAGGTAGTCGTCCACGAAGGTGAGGTAGCGCTCCCGCTGCTTCTGCCATACGCTCAGGCGCGCATAATGATAAGAGGCCATGGCGGTGTAGTACAGCACATCTTCGCGGTAGTTGTTGTCGGCGTTGGTCTTGAGCACGTTGCGCAGCTTTACGCGGGCGGCGGGATAATCTTCCATCTGGTAGTATTGCCGGCCGGCTTCGAAGTCTTTCCGGTCCAGGCGGTCCTGGAGGTCGGTCATCATGGCCTGGCAGGCCTGCAGATGAGCTTCGTCGTCCGGATGCTCACGCATGTATTCGGAAATGGACGCCATGCAGCTGCGGGTGGGCATCTGGTCCAGCTCCCAGCGGTAGGTGGCCCGGTACAGGCAATCCAGCCGATAGAATTCCGCATCGGGGGCAAAGGGACTGCGCGGGAAATTCTGCACAAAACGGGCGAAATTGGATTCCGCCGTGTAGAAATCCTTGTTGCGGTAGTTGGCCATGCCCCAGTAGAACTGGACGGTGTCGTCCCGTGCGGTGCCGCTGGTGAGGATGGCCATGGACTCGAAGAGCTGGGCGGCCTTTGAGAATTTGTTGTTGTTGTACAGATCCATGGCGGCCTGGTACTTGGCCTCTACGTCGTTGGATGCAAGCAGGGTCTCATACTGGCTCTTGCAGGCAAAGGCGGCTATCAGAAGCAGTGCAGCAACTACGGTATATTTCAGTTTTCTCATGTTCTTTTAAGCGTTTACGTGCTCCAGAAGGTATTTTTCGGCATCCCGGGCCGCCATGCAGCCGGAAGCGGCCGCAGTCACGGCCTGTCGGTAGCGCGGATCCTGAACGTCGCCGGCCGCGAAAACCCCGGGCACGCTGGTTTCGGCCGATTTGGCGCCGGTGACGATATAACCGTTGGCATCCAGTTCCAGCCAGGGGGCGAACAGGGCCGATGCCGGCGTATGGCCGATGGCCAGGAAAAAGCCGTCGATGGCGATGTCAAAGACCGTGCCGTCCTTGCGAAGGAGACGGGCACCGGTGACGCCCATCATATCGCCCAGGACTTCCTGGGTGTTGCAGTTCCAAAGCACCTCGATGTTGGGGGTGGCGAAAACTTTCTCCTGCATGATGCGGGAGGCGCGGAAAACGTCGCGCCGCACGATCATGTACACCTTCTTGGCCAGGCTGGCCAGGTACAGGGCCTCTTCGCAGGCGGTGTCGCCGCCGCCCACAACGGCCACGGTGCGTTTGCGGTAGAAAAAGCCGTCACAGGTGGCGCAGGCGCTAACGCCGGCCCCTTTGAATTTTTCTTCGGACGGCAGGCCCAGATAGCGGGCCTGGGCACCGGTGGCGATGATCAGGGTATCGGCCTCCAGTTCTTTCTCTGCGTCGATGGTGATGCGGAAGGGGCGCACGCCCAGGTCCACTGCGGTGGCGGTTCCCTGGCGGATGTCGGCGCCGAAACTGTGGGCCTGCTCCCGCATGTTATCCATGAGGGTGTTGGCATCTACACCGCCCGGGAATCCGGGGAAGTTCTCCACCACGGTGGTGGTGGTGAGCTGACCGCCCGGCTGGATGCCCTCGTACAGGACGGGGGAGAGGTTGGCGCGGGAAGCGTAGATGGCTGCCGTGAAACCGGCGGGGCCGCCGCCCAAAATCAGTGTCTTAACGTGCTCCATGGCTATTTCTGCAAAGAAGTAGTATAGTCTTTCTTGAATACGATGCGACGGACGGCCACGTTGTGGTGGTTGCCGTTGGCATCGGTGTCGAAGAGGAAGTCCGTGTGCAGGCCGGCGCTCCGTTCCGCACCCAGTTTCCGGGGCCACATGCCGCCGTAGCGGGCGCAGCGGATCACGAAGTAACGGGCGGTGTCATAGCCCTGGAATGCGAACTGCGAAGGTTCCGTACGGAAAAGAGAGCGATAGCCGCGGACGAAGCGGTCCACTTCGGGGGCGCTGTAATCGGCGAAATAGGAAGTGCAGAGGTGCAGGGAGGCATCATGGTAAGCGCTGCCGTCGATGGTGTCGAAGGTGCGCACCTTGGAAGGGGCGTACATCACCATGTCATAGTCCTTGCCCAACATAATGCCCAGGTTACGGACTACATCGCCGATAAACGCCTCGCTTTCAGAGGCTACTACCATGCGGTTCACGCCGTCTTCGGTCATCAGGTTGCCCAGGATGGCCGGAATGCCGCGGCCTTCCACGATGGCGTAGTTCACGATTTCGTAATTCAGCTCCCGGCGGGCCATGGCACTGCGGATGGCCACGGCGGCCGATACATTGCCGGCTCCCTTCTCCGTGATCAGGATCACTTTGTCATCTTCCTGTAAATCGTCCTTCACCCATTGGGCGAGGTCGTCGTACTGGTTGTCCACGGCCGTGGGCACCTGGATGAAGTTCTGGTAGTTGGTGCTGAGGGAAGCCGCCTTCTGGTCCAGCGGGGAAATGACGGGAACCTTGCCCTCCACCCGCTGCAGGATGGCTTCCAGATCGCGGGAAGCAACCGGTCCCAGCACGAAATCGCTTTCCTTGAGGGCGTCAATGGGGGGCAGCCCGGCGGAGAGGTCATAGATGTGGGCTTTCACCTTGAGCCCGTCGGCCTCCAGGTCTTTCAGGGCCATGAGCACACCGGAGTAGAAGTCCATGTTCACTTCGCTGGGGTTGCTGCCGGCCCTCAGGGGCAGGACCAGGGAGAATTCCACTCCGTCACGGGAGCGGAGGCTGAGCAGGGTGCTGTCCGTTACCTCGGGCACATCCAGCTGCTGGGCAACAGGGGCATCTGTGGAAAGAACCACGGTTTCAGCGGTCTGTACCTCCGGTTCGCCCGTTGTCTCCGGGGTTTCCGGAGCAGGGACCGGCGTATTTTTCACGGGAATTTTCAGCACCTGCCGGGTGGAGAGTTTTTTGCTCTTGAGCCCGTTCAGCTCCATGATATCGCGTACGCTGACGTCGTAGCGGCGGGCAATGTCCTCCAGGTCTTCGTACCATTTGACCGTATGTTCGGTGTAGGAGGAATCGGCCGTTTTCTGCGGGGAGGCTTCTGTATTGGCCCCTGCATTCTCCCGGTAGGGGATGAGCAGGATGGAGTTTTTCTGCAGTCCGGTTTCCCGCAGGCTGGGATTGGCTTCGTACAAATCATCCTCGCTTACGCCATATGCTTTGCAGATGCCGTAAAGGGTCTGGCGTTCCAGCACCACGTGGGAAAGATATACCTTCCCGTTCAGTTTCACTCTTTCTTTGGAAACGGTGACAGGAGTGGGAACGTATTCCTGGGCCAGGGCTGCACCGCAGCACAGGAGCAGGAGCGAAGCAATCAGGGTAATCAGTCGTTTCATCTTACAAAAAACATTATAGGGTGGCGGCGAAGTCTGTTAGGGCTGTACAAAAACGGGTCCAGCTTAAACGGTCTTTTTCCCGGCCGATAGCCTTGCGGCAGCTTTCCTGAAGTCCGGGGTCTCCGAAGTAACGGAGCACCTCTTCCCGGATGGCCGCCGGCGTTGCCTCGGGTGCGACAATTCCCGTGCCAAGGGCGCCGATGGTATCCTTGAGTCCGCCTACGTCCGTGACGATGAGCGGCAGGCCGAAATGGCAGGCGATGGCGCTGATGCCGCTCTGGGTGGCGCTCCGGTAGGGGAGGACGGCTACATCGGCCACGCTGAAGAACTTTTTCACTTCCGAATCCCGGATATAGTCCGGGAAAACGTGCACCCGGTCCTTGCCGGGCAGGGAGTCGATGATGCGCCGGTACTTGTCGAAGGAGCCATAAGGCTCACCGGCCACCACCAGCTGATAGTCATCCGGAAGGTCCCGGAAAGTCTCCAGCAGAATATCCAGTCCTTTATAATCCCGGATAAGGCCGAAAAAGAGCAGCGTCTTGGCTGTGGGGTCCACGCCCAGCAGGCGGGCGGCTTCCTCACGGGGCATGCGGGGACCGAAATGGGTGTACAGCGGATGCGGCAGCAGGATGTGCGGGGCATTGGGCCGCAGTTGCAGCAGATCCTGCCGCACCTGCTCCGACATGCACACGAACCCGCTGCAGCCGCGCAGCAGCCAGCGGGTGAGGGGAGCGTCGAACCAGTGGGCTTCGTGGGGGATTACGTTGTCCAGGATCACCAGGCTCTTGCATCCGCAGTGACGGGCCACATAGCCCAGCGAAGGTGCGAACCAGGACATCCAGTACTTCATCACAAGGAGGTCCGGTTTCCACGCCCGGATGGCGCGGGCCGTCTTGATCCAGGTTAGGGGATTCACCGTGTCCAGCAGGGCATCGGCCTCTACGGGCGTGGCTTCGTCTTCCGGGGTCACGTACTGCGTTTTGCCGGGAAACAGGAAGTCCGGATACTGCCGGGAAAAGCTGAAGGCCCGGGTATCATGACATTTTCCCAGTTCTTCCAGCATGCTGGCGTTGAACTGGGAAATGCCTCCGCGGAGCGGATAGAAGCTGGACAGGAGGGCTATCCGCATTATTTCTTGGAAGCCTCTTTGGTCTTGATGTAGGCGGCGTTCAGACCGGCCAGGAGGTCTTCGGTGATATCCAGTTTGGCATCGCCGGCCACTACGGGAGTGGACAGGATGGCGCCGGCCGTGGTGAGGATGAGGGCATACTGATGCTCTGCGTTGTATTCCTGGACATATTCGGCGATGGCGTCGGCGATCTGGTTCATCATCACCTGCTGCTCTTCGGCCATTTCCTGCTGCTTACGCACCACGTATTCCTGGTACTCCTGCTGCTGTTGCTGGAGCTTCTGGTACTGGGCCTGGGCCACGGAAGTGGTGAGGAGGCCTTTGTCCACCTTGTTCTGGAAGTCGGTGGCGTCCTTTTCCAGCTTCTTGCCGCGACGGTCGATTTCGGCCTGGATGCCGGAGGTCTTGGTCTCGAAGACGGAATTGAGGTCATTGGCCATGTCGTAGCCTTCCATCACTTGGTCCATGTTGAAGAATACGATACTGCCGGCCACGGCGGTGCTGTCGGCGGTGGCAGCAGCGGCGGGAGCGGTGGTCTGGTTCTGGTTGCAGGAAGCGGCGATGGCCAGCAGGGCGGCGGCACCGCAAACGATGATAGTCTTTTTCATTGTTATAGTTTTATAATTATAATTCGTTAAAGCCTGCAAATTTAGTTAATTTTTGCGGATTTCCCTAAGATAGGCCTGAATTGTTCGTTCCAGCCCCAGGTAAAGGGCATCGGAGATAAGGGCGTGGCCGATGGAAACCTCTGCGGTCCAGGGAATATTTTGGACAAACCATGCCAGATTCTCCAGGGAAAGGTCGTGCCCGGCATTGAGTCCCAGGCCGCACGCTTGGGCCGTTTTGGCGGCAGCCAGATAAGGGCCGATGGCAAGCTGCGGATTGGCGGGGTAACCGGCGGCATAGGCGGCCGTGTACAGTTCCACGCGGTCGGCCCCGCAGACGGCCGCTCCTTCGGCCATGCGCGGATCCGGATCGATGAAGATGGAGGTGCGGATACCCTTGGCCTGGAAAGTGCGGCAAAGGTCTGTGAGTAAATTCTTGTTGTCCAATGTGTTCCACCCGGCGTTGGAGGTGAGGGCGCTATGCCCGTCGGGCACCAGGGTCACTTGGTCGGGTACCACTTCCAGCACCAGGTCTACGAAGCTGTCCACGGTGGGATTTCCTTCGATATTGAATTCCGTTTTTACCAGCGGACGGATTTCCCGCACATCGGCGTAACGGATGTGGCGCTCATCGGGGCGGGGGTGTACGGTGATGCCTTCTGCCCCGAAAGCCTCGCAGTCCAGGGCTGCCTTTGTCACGTCCGGCAGGTTCCCGCCGCGGGCGTTGCGCAGCGTGGCTATTTTGTTAATATTGACACTAAGTCGGGTCATGATTCTCACGTGATATATTCCACAAAAATAAGGAAATTTCTCAGAAATGTGTTAATTTTGGCATTTGAATTCATGCATGACAGATGAAAATAGGATTTTTTATTCTAAACGACGAGCTTCGCAATGATCCCCGGATGCGCTCCCTGCTGAAAGACCTGGAGTCGGCCACGTTCGAAGTCTATGAGATCCGTTCCAAGGCCGATGTCCTCCCGGAAACGGACCTGGTATTGTCCATGGGCGGCGACGGCACCTTCCTTTCTGCAGCCCACGTGGTGGCCGATATCGGCCTGCCCATCCTGGGCGTGAACTTCGGCCGCATCGGCTTTTTGTGCGAAAACCGGCCGGAAGCAGTCCGCAAGGCCCTGCTGGAAGGGGATTTCCGCATCGAATACCGGACCGTGCTCAACGCTACGCTCAAGGGCCCGGAGGCGCGCCGCTCCATCGGCATGCTGCCTTATTCCGTGAACGAAGTTGCGCTGCACCGCAGCGGCTCTTCCGTGCTGGGCATCCATGTGAGCATCGACGGAGAACCCCTTCCTACCTATTGGGCCGACGGTCTGCTGGTGGCCACTTCCTCGGGCTCTACGGCCTATTCCCTGAGTGTAGGCGGCCCCATCTGTCTGCCGGACACCAAGGTGCTCATCATTGCCCCTATTGCCCCGCACAACCTCAATGTGCTGCCCATCGTAGTCCCCGAAACCGCTAAGATCGACATATCTTTCGAATCGCGTGACGGCCGTGCCACCATGACCAACGACAACCGCGTGGTAGAAATCCAGCCGGACTGGTCCATCCATATCGAGATGGCACAGTTTTCGCTTAAACGAATCCGGCTCGCCGAGTCAGGTTTCGTGAGGGCGCTTACCTCCCGGCTGTTCTGGGGCGAGGATATGAGAAACAACGGTTAAATATGAATAATCTACCGCAGCATGTGTCCATTATCATGGACGGGAACGGACGATGGGCGAAAGCCCGGGGCAAGGAGCGGGTATATGGTCACATGGAAGGGGCGGAAAGCGTACGCGCCTGTCTGGAATATGCCGTAGATATCGGCCTCCCTTACCTTTCCATCTATGCTTTTTCGGAAGAGAACTGGAACCGTCCGTCGGCGGAAGTAAGTGCCCTCATGGCGCTGATGCTCAGATTCGTCCGTCAGGAGTTCTCCAATATCATGGAACATCATGTGCGCTTCATTGTTCTGGGACATCGGAGCCGCCTCTCCGATGAGGTGAATGCCGCCGTCGATGAACTCATGGAGGCAACGGCCGGCAACCAGGGAACCACGCTCATCGTTTTCATGAGCTACAGTGGCCAGTGGGATCTGCTCCAGGCCATGAAGAAAGCGGCCGGAGAACTGTCCCCGGAGGCTTTCCAGGCCATGGAGGCAAAGGATTTTGCCGGGTATCTGGTAACGGCCGGAATCCCGGATCCGGACCTGCTCATCCGCACTTCCGGGGAACTGCGTATTTCGAATTACCTGCTGTGGCAGTGCGCCTATACGGAATTCTATTTTACCGATGTCATGTGGCCGGATTTCCGCAAACAGCAGTTCCAGGAGGCACTGGACGCTTATGCCAACAGGGACCGCCGATATGGGAAAGTCAAATAAAATCGCTATATTTGCAGGTTAAGTTTTAATTCGAATGCATCTGAGACGGATACTTTGCGTTGCGCTGCTGCTCTTGGGGGGAATGCTCCTTCAGGCGCAGGAAGTGCGTAACGGCATTGAAATAGATTATAACCGTCCGCGGAAATACAAGGTGGGCGGTGTGCGTGTGGAAGGAAACCGTTATTTCAACGAGCACCAGATCCTGCAGCTCATCGGCCTGCAGAAGGGGCAGGAAGTAACCGTCCCCGGCGAAGACATCACCGGAATCGTGAAGCGTCTGGTGGCTCAGCGCTATTTCGAGGATGTGGCCGTAGTGCTGGATTCACTGAATCATGAGGCCGATTCCGCCTGGTTTACCGTGGCCATACGGGAGCGCCCGCGCGTTTCGCGCTGGACCTATTCCGGCGTCAAGAACAGTGAGCGAAAAGACCTTCAGGAGCGTCTGAACCTGCGCCCGGGCCGCGAGTATTCGGATTATGTGAAGAAGACGTCGGAAGATATCATTAAGCGCTACTACAAAGAAAAAGGCTTCCTGCAGGTGTCGGTGGACACGCAGGTACAGCAGGATACCATGATCCGCAGTGCCATCCGTGTGAACTTTGCGGTAGATAAAGGCAAGAAAATCCGTATCCGGCACATCAACTTCCAAGGCAACACCGACGTCAAGGAGCGGAAGCTGGCCAAGAACATGAAGGATACCCACTCCAACAAGTGGTACAACTTCTTCAAATCCAAGAAATTCAAGGAGAAGGAATATCAGACGGACAGGAAAACGGTCCTGGATGCCTTCAATGAGGCAGGTTACCGCGATGCCCGTCTGGTGCGGGATTCCATCTACTTCCTGGAAGACGGCAAGCACATGGACATCGACATGGTGTTCGAGCAAGGCCGTAAGTACTATTTCCGCAATATCAGTTGGACGGGTAACGCCGTCTACCCTTCGGAGGTGCTCAATGAAATCCTCCAGGTGAAAAAGGGCGACGTGTACGACCTCGTAACCATGGAAAAGCGCCTGCATGGCGGCGGCAAGGAGAACGAATACGATGTGTCCAAACTGTACCGTGACAACGGCTATCTGTTCTTCAACGTGACGCCCGTGGAGGTGAACATTCAGAACGACTCAGTGGACGTGGAACTCCGTATTTCGGAGGGTAAACCAGCTATCCTGAACGAGATAGTAATCAACGGCAACGACCTCACCAACGAAAAGGTGGTCCGCCGCCAGCTCTTCACCCGTCCCGGCTATCTGTTCAGCCAGACCGACTTCGAACGTTCCATCCGTGAAATCGCTTCCATGGGTCAGTTCGACCCCGAAGCTGCCATGGATCCCAGCCGCGGCTGGTCCATCGTTCCCAACCAGCTCAACAGCACGGTGGACATTATCTATAATGTAACGGAGAAACCTTCTTCCCAGTTGGAGCTCTCCGGCGGTTGGGGCGGTAACACCTTCGTGCTCACGGCGGGTGTGAGTTTCAACAACTTCTCCACGCGCCGCATGTTCGAGAAAAAGGCCTGGCGGCCTGTGCCGCTGGGCGACGCCCAGAACCTGGCTTTCCGTTTCCAGACCAACGGCCGGTATTATACCAACCTGAGCGCCAGCTTCACGGAGCCCTGGCTCTTCGGCAAGAAGCCCACGTCCCTGAGCATTTCCGGCTACTATTCCAGGATGACGGACAGCTATCTGGCCATCGGCATCCTGTCCACGGACAAGATGTTCGAAGTCTTCGGCTTCAACGCCGGTCTGGGTACGCGGCTCAAATGGCCCGACAGCTATTTCGTCCTGTATAACAACCTGAGCTGGCAAACCTATAAGCTCACCAACTGGACCAACAGTTACTTCGCGTTCAACGACGGTATCTCGCACAACCTCAGCTATACGCTCTCGCTGTCGCGTAATTCCTCCGACCAGCAGATCTATCCCCGTAGCGGTTCCGAATTCTCGGCTTCGGTGCAGGTTACCCCGCCGTATTCCCTCCTGCGGAAATACACCTGGGACACGGATGACAACGGCAATCGCGTGAAAGTGCCCGTGAACAGCTGGAGAGACGTGAATTACGACGAATGGACCGCGGCCGAACGTTACAAATGGATTGAATACCACAAGTGGAAATTCAACGGCACCATCTATACCAAGCTGTGGAAAGACCTGGTCCTGATGACCCGTGCCCAGTTCGGTTACCTGGGCTATTTCAACCGCAACTGGGGCTATTCTCCCTTCGAGAATTTCCAGGTGGGCGGCGACGGTATGTCGGGTTACATGACCTATGGCGCGGAAATTATCTCGCTGCGTGGTTATGAGGACTATTCCCTCACGCCCCGGAAGATTACCCCTTACAGCCAGAACGGCGTAAGCTATGCGGGTAACGTGTACGACAAGTTCACCGTGGAACTCCGTTATCCCGTGATCCTGCAGCCTCAGTCCACCATCTATGCCCTGGTATTCCTGGAGGGCGGTAACTGCTGGAGCGACATCCGCGAATTCAATCCGTTCCAGATCAAGCGCAGTGCGGGTGTGGGTGTGCGCGTGTTCCTGCCCATGATCGGCCTGCTGGGCGTAGACTGGGGCTATGGCTTCGACGACGCCACCAACGGCGGCAGCCAGTTCCACTTCGTCCTGGGTCAGCAATTCTAGTATGGTATAAAATTTGAAAGTTTGAACATGGTTTCTGTCATTCTGAACGGAGTGAAGAATCTGTAGATAGAATACAAAATATTAAATGCATATGAAAAAGCTATTTGTCATTGCCCTTGCGGCACTTGCCACCCTTACCGCTTCCGCCCAGACCCTGGGAAAGGTGAACTTCAATGAACTGGTGATGTTAATGCCCGAGATGGACGCTGCCCGTGAGGCCATCGCCGCCTCCCAGAAAGAGGCCGAAGAAACCTATTCCGCCATGCTGGAGGAGTATCAGAGCAAGATGAGCCAGTATCAGCAGAAACAGGCCACCTGGACTGCCGCCATCCGCGAATCCAAGGAGCGTGAACTCATGGAAATCCAGAACCGTATCCAGGAATTCCAGCAGTCCATCTCCCAGGAGCTTCAGCAGCAGCAGAACCAGCTCACCGCTCCCATCCAGGAGAAGGCCAACAAGGCGGTAACCGACATTGCCAAAGCCAAAGGCATCACCATCCTGTTCGATGTTTCCCAGGCCATCTATTTCGATGAGTCCAAGGTGGTGGATCTGACCCCGGATGCCCGCAAGGCCCTGAATATCCCGGATAGCCGCACCCTCGAGAGCCTCCAGGCCGAACTTCAGGCCCAGGCCGAAGCCCAGGCTGCCGCTGCCGCCAAATAATTCCGTGGAGCGAATTATTTAATCTAGAGATATTTACATGATTAACCCCAGGCGTTTTCGACCTGGGGTTAATTGTATTATTGCCTGTTTCTCAGGCCCTTGCTTCCCGCTGTACCTTTGTATCTGTATTTTTAAACCTATACAGATATGATTTATGCGTATATTCGGGTGTCCACCGACCGGCAGACGGTGGAGAACCAGCGTTTCGAGATTGCTGAGTTCTGCCAGCAGGAACAACTGAACATCGACGGCTGGATAGAGGAAACCATTTCCGGCACCATGGCCTATGGCAAACGGAGCCTGGGCCGGCTCTTGAGAAAAGTGCAAAAGGGGGATGTGATTATTTGTTCCGAGCTATCCCGCCTGGGACGCAGCCTTTTCATGATTATGGAAATCCTGGGCACCTGCATGCACAAGGGCTGCCGGGTCTATACGGTAAAAGAGGGCTATCGCCTGGGGGAGGACATCCAGTCCAAGGTGCTGGCCTTCGCCTTTGGCCTTTCGGCCGAGATAGAGCGCAACCTTATTTCCCAGCGCACGCGCGAGGCGCTTACCCGCCGGAAGGCCGAAGGGATGCACCTGGGGCGGGAAAAGGGTTCCTGCAACAAGGCCTATAAACTGGATGAGCAGGAGCAGCTCATCCTCTCCCTGCTGGAAAGCGGGAAGACGATGTGCTGCGTGGCCCGGGAATTGGGCATTTCGCGTTCCACTCTGCTCCGCTGGCTCCGTCGACGGGATAAAGCATAATACCGCAATCGTAAGAAAAAAAACGTAGAACTCTTCACTCCCGGGAATGAGGAACTCATGTCCCGGATGCTGGAAGTCCTGATTCCCGGCAAGAAGATCTGCAAGCTGGAATTCCGCTCAACGGAACAGCACGGTTTGTCAGTTTCGGACAAAATTATTAATTTTGAAGCGGTATGTACCTCGGACACAGGAGAGATGTTCATCGTGGAGATGCAGGGGCTGCCGCCCCCCTCCCATGGACTACAGCCTTCTTCCCATTTATGTGGTGAGTCTTGTGAACTTTGCCATTGGGCATGAGAAGGAAGAGGTCCTGGAGGACGGTTTGGTGAGCCGCTACTGCATCTGTTCGCCCACGACAGGCGAAGTGATGACAGACAGTCTTCACTTTGTGTATCTGGAGTTGGGCCGACTGAAGGTAAAGTTTGGACGTTCCGACCAGTGCACAAGCATTGTGGAACAGCTGACCTACAGTTTGAAGTACATGCGTGAACTCCCGGAGTGCCCGAAGGAGTTTGTGGACAG
>CAMYWP010000008.1 GCA_947302825.1 uncultured Bacteroidales bacterium | reverse complement strand
CCTCACCGAACTGACCGGCGCCGCCGGACTGCTTCTTGTGACGGTACTGGGCCGTGGCGATCTTGGTGATGGTTTCGCGATAAGGCACCTTGGGAGCGTAGAGTTCGATGTTCTGCTTGAACTCGTTGGTCACTCTCCACTTCACGTAGTTGATGTGCTGCTCGCCCATACCGGAAAGGATGGTCTGGCGCAGTTCCTTGGAGTATTCCACGGTGATGGTGGGATCCTGGGCGGCCACTTTGTTGAGGGCGTCGCCCACCTTGGCCTCGTCGTTCTTGTCCACGGCCTTGACGGCGCAGCGGTACTTCGCATCCGGGAACACCATGTGCTCGATGGCCTCCTGGCCGGGAGCGGCGAGGGTGACGTCGGTCTTGCCGGCCTTGAGCTTCATGACGCAGCCGATGTCGCCGGCGCTGATGGAAGCGACCTTCTCCTTCTTGGAGCCCGCGACGGCGTAGATGGCGCTGAGGCGCTCGCCGTTGCCGGTCTCGGGGTTCACGAGGTCGGCGCCTTCGTTGAGGGTGCCGCTCATCACCTTGAAGTAGGAAACTTCACCCAGGTGCTGCTCCACGGAGGTCTTGAAGATGAACAGGGCCACGGGGCCGGCAGGGTCGCACTTGAGGGTGCCGCCGTCCACGGTGGGTTCTTCCTTGCCTTCCGGGGAAGGCACTACGTTCACCGTGAATTCCATGAGGCGCTTGACGCCGATGTCTTCCTTGGCAGCCACGCAGAACACGGGGATGGTCTCACCCTTCTGCAGGCCCAGGCGCAGGCCTTCGCGGATTTCGTCGGTGCTCAGTTCCATGGTCTCGAAGAACTTCTCCATGAGTTCGTCGGAACCTTCGGCGGCCTTCTCCATGAGTTCGGCGCGGAGTTCCTCTGCTTCGTCGGCGTAGGCGGCGGGGATTTCCAGTTCCTCGTTCTTCTTGTTATAGAATTTCATGGTGATCACATCCACGAAGCCTTCCAGGCCCAGACCGGGGTTCACCGGGAACTGGCACAGGGCGGCCTTCTTGCCGAATTCCTCGGCGATGGCGGCGCGTACACCGTCCCAGTTGGCTTTGTCGTGATCCAGCTGGTTCACGGCGATGACCATGGGAACGTTGTATTGGTCGGCGTAGCGGGCGAACAGGGTGGTGCCCACCTCGATGCCGGCCGTGCCGTTCATCACCATGATGGCAGCGTCCACCACTTTGAAAGCGGAGAGTGCACCACCGGAGAAATCATCGGAACCGGGAGCGTCGATGAAGTTGATCTTGCAGCCGCCGAACTCTGCGTACAGAGGGGTGGCGTTGATGGACTTCTGGTTGGTCTGCTCGAACTCGGTGTTGTCGGACACGGTGTTCTTGTCTTCCACGGAGCCGCGACGGTCGATGACTTTGCCTTCGAAAAGCATGGCTTCCGAAAGGGTGGTTTTTCCGCTACGGGGTGCGCCGATGAGGACGACGTTGCGGATGTTTTTGGTAGTGTAAGTTTTCATCTGTGTTATTGATTGTTTTTACTTATTCTCAACGCAGTCTGCAAATATAAGGATTTTTCGGGCAAAATCAATATTTATCGCTTGGAAATGCGGTAAATGAACCAGGCCGATACCACCGCGCCCACCACCACGGCAATCACCGAGGCTTCGGCCCCGAAAACGCCGCCGGTCATCCAGTCCGGACCCTCGATCTGCGCCTGTATCAGGCTCACGCCGGCGTCCTGTCCAGACACCTTGAAACCGAAGAGATTTCCCTGGGAAAAGTTCCAGGCCCAATGGATGCCGATGGGGAACCACAGCGTGCCGGACCACTTATATGCCGCACCCAGCAGCAGGCCAGCCTCGATGGCAATGGCAATGCCGGCCCAAAGGGTGCCTCCCGGGTTGGTCCAGTGGACAAGGCCGAAAACAAGACCCGATACCACAAGGGCCCACGGGAAACCCCATTTTTCATCGATCCAGCGGAACAGCACGCCCCGGAAGACGATTTCCTCGCCCACCGCCGTCACGGCGAAATGGCAGAAGGCCCAGATGATCGGCCCGGCCGGTGCCCCCACGCTGAGGACTTTGTAGCCCCCGGCCAGTGCCATGATTCCGGTAACCACGCAGAAATACACCAGGCCCACGGCCAGGCCTTTCCCGGTGTCTGTGGAGAGTTTGTCCATGGGCAGGTCGTGGGCGCAGTCGTTTTCGAACAGGCACACGAAACGGGAATAGACAAGAACCATCACGGCACTGACGGCCAGGCTTGCCGCGGCGTACCACCAGCCGCGGGGCAGGAGATCCACCATGCCGGCAAATCCGTACATGAGAAGGGATAGAAAGAGTCCCGCCAGAAGCAGCAACTGCCACTTCCAATAACGCATTTCCTTAATCATGGCGCAAAGTTAATCATTTCGCCAAGATTCCGTATTTTTGATGCAAGATTGCCCCGCCGAGTGGATTTATAGACAAAATGAAAAACAGAATCGCTTTATTATCCGTCCTCTTGATGGGATGCTGCCTCACGGGGTGTGAAAAGAACTGGACCGATACGAAAATCGACAGCGAAAAAGCACTGATTGTAACGCCTGCCGGCACCACGAAGGCCGATGGCGGAAAACGGATGAAGGACGGGACCTTCGCCTATCCCATTGGTTCTGTATTCTGCGGAGGAACCGTGGCCGATCCCCAGAAAGGCAGTTCCCACAGGTGTCACTTTTACCAGGAGAAATTCACGGAAGGGCCCCGCAGGAGTGAGGTGGAAGCCCTCGTGGTGATTGACGGATTCCGTTATAGGGATGTGGAGTACAACGAGCCGGGGCAGTATATCGACTATATCCGGATCAATGGACTTGATGCCTCCTTGGGCCTTGGAACCGGTCTCACGATACCCATGAACCAGGGTAAGTACAAGGGCGAAAACGAACTGATAAAGGACGTCCAAATCAAGTCCTACAAACTTGCGTCTTACAACGAGAATGAAGGGCATCAGAATCCGGATGCCGATATCCACATCGTTATCACATCCATAGCCGGAGACATCATCACCATCCGTTTTGCCCACGGCGTCACCCCTCACGACGGCTACTACTAGCCGATTGCCATCGGCCCGGTTGGCTCGCACTTCTCCCCTGACGGCCTTTGTTGCAAAAACAGGCAAAAACGTGACGAAGATCGTCGGGAAGCGCAGTGGGATTGGCCGATAAAACTGTAGGCGCAATTTTAAAACAACCAGATGCGGAGGCCGAAGTTGACGTCAAAAGCCAGGGGGCGGGCGGTGTAGAAATTTTCCAGGGAACTCTGGCCCGGGATGTGCCAGGACAATTCCGGTTGCAGGAAGAGCGCCCCGTGCTGGAACAGTTCAAACTGTAAGCCCACGCCGGCATTCAGAGACCAGACCGTGTTGTTCACGCCGCGGACATCCGTGTTCCGGACGTTTTCGCTCAGGACATTGGAGCCGGAATAAATCTTGCTGTGCGTGACCGCCCCGACCGGAATCTCAAACATACCGCCCGCCGTTGCGTACAGGCTTAAACGCTTGTATTCCACTGCCTTGAACTGAACGAACAGGGGAATCCCCAAATAGGAGTAATCGGTTTTTTCCTCCGAGATACTGTTCCCGGCACTGGTAGTATACGTGGACTGCAAAGAAGAATAAGCGAGTCCCGTTCCGGCGCTCCAGCGGGGCGCAAAGGCATACGCTATCTGCGCGGAAACGCGCAGGCGCATCCGGTGCTGCACGTCCGTGTTGCTCTCCCGGTTGCGGTTGACGAGCTCCGGGGTCAGGTCGGAAGACTTGGTGACGGGATAAGGGGTCAGACCCACCCCCTGGTACGAACTGGTAGCCGCCTGGGCCAGCAGTCCACCCGTGCGGACGCTTACTTGCAGCCGTCCGCTCCGCCGGGTGTTGGACGCCGGCACCTCCGTGGGAATCCACTCCTGCGGGATGGGTTCAGGCGCCGATGGCGCCGTCTTGGGCTCGCGGGGCGTTTCTGGTGCAGGTGCTTCTGCAGGCGCCACCTCCGGTACTTCTTCGGGAGCATCTTCAGTTGTCTCTACGGCAGGCGAGGCATACGGCCGCCGGGAGACCGGTGCCGGCAACTCATCGGCCGGAATCACCTCTTCCGGAACGGAGATTTCAGGGACGACAGGTACTTCTTCCACCAGGCGGTCTTCCGGGACGGGGGAGACGGCGGGCGAAGGCTTCCAAAGGAGCACGGCCAGGAGCACGGCTGCCGCTGCGGTCAGGCCGATGCCTGCCACGTACCACCATACGGCCACCCGGCGTTTGCGCGGGGCCAAACCGGCCTGGACTGCGTCCCACAGCCCTTCCGGTTCCGCTTCCTCATAGCCTTCCATCAGGCCGGGAAGTTTGTCGGTCCAGTCATTCTGTCTCATGTTCCTTCAGATATGCGTTGATCTGCCGGGCCAAAACAGCCCGGGCCCGGGCCAGTTGCGAGGCCGAGGAATCTTCCTTGATTCCCAGCAGGCCGGCAATTTCCCGGTGCGATTTTTCTTCAAATACAAAGAGGTTGAAAACGGTTCGGTAGCCGTCCGGAAGGGCTTTGATGAAGCCCTGGATCACTTCCGGAGGCACCCGTTCCACCAGGGGCATTTCGGGCTCATCGGCCAGCTCCGGCAGCTCGTCCATGGACGTGAAGCGGGTCCGGCCACGCAGGCTCTTGATGGCGGTATTCACCACAATCCGGGTGCTCCAGGCGCGGAGGCTGCCTTCGCCCCGGTACACAAAACGGTCCAGAGAACCGAAGATCTTGATGAACGATTCCTGCAGCACGTCCTTGGCGGCGGCGGGTTCCGGCACATAACGGTAACACACCGCGGCCAGGCCCCCCACATAGCGCTCATAAAACCGTCGCTGCGCTGCGGGATCCTTGCTGCGGAGCTGCTCCAGCAGTTCCTGTTCACTCAGAGCGGCTTCGGAACCAGAAGGTCTTTTGAGCGGGTTTTCCGTCAAGTGCAGTCCAGTTTATGGTTACGGCGGCGCCATCGGTCTTGGGAATGGCGTCGTTCAAGTCAAAATAAATGAGGGCGTCGGCCTTTTCCAGGGCTTCGTCGTCGCCCACGGTGAAATGCACCAGGGTCCAGTGCCAAGGATCTTCGCCGTACACAAGCGATACGCCATGCGGCGTGCTGGAGCTGCCCCATAAGGCCGAATAATGCAGGGTGAGAAAGCCGTCTTGCATAGTGGTCCAATCATCCAGGACATCAACGGCAGTGTAGTTGATGTCGGAAGCGACCGTATTCCGGATCAGGGTTCCCTTATCCAAGTCCTCATACCAGGTAACCTTGGCGTATAACCATCCTTGGTCTGTCTGATACCAGCCATTCTCACTCAGATATAGTATCAGGCCGCAAGCCACGCGCTTGGGGCCCTTGTACGAGTCGTAATAACCCTTGTAGGGATACACACAGACAAGGCTGTCCACCTGGAAATACACTTGCCCATCGGCCTGTTTCACGGTTACGATGGTTTCGACTTCTCTCTCTGCCGATTCTTGGACAGAGGAGACCTTGTTGTTTCCGTCCTTTGGAGACGTACTCTCCTTCGGCATCTCTATATGTGTGCAGCCAGCCGCCAGAACGGCGGCCAGCAGGAGTCCAATGAAACGTGTTTTTTTCATATTTTAAAGGATAAACCCACATGGGGCGGAAACCTTGCATCAGAAAAGTGAAGGTTCCAGTTCTTTTACGTGGAAAGATTTCCGGTGCCAGGGCGTGTAGCCATACTGGCGGATGGCGGCGATGTGGTCGGCGGTGGGATAACCCATATTGTGCTCCCAGCCGTATTCCGGGTACCGGCGGGCCAGTTCCCGCATACAGTCATCCCGGTAGGTTTTGGCCAGCACCGAAGCTGCCGCAATGCTGGCGTAAGTTGCGTCTCCGTGCACCACCGTCTGGAAATCTTTGAAACCATACGGGCCGAAAGGGCGGAATTTATTGCCGTCAATCAGAAGAAAATCCGGTTTGGGGTCCAGCCGAAGCACCGCCCGCTGCATACCCGTCACCGAAGCCCAGAGGATGTTCAGCTTGTCTATCTCTTCGGCCGATACCGCCTCCACTGCCCAGGCGATGGCCTCCTGCTCGATGATGGGCCGGAGCGTTTCCCGGGCCTTTTCGCTCATCTGCTTGGAGTCGTTCAGCAGCGGATGGTAGAAATCCGGAGACAGAATCACGGCGGCGGCATACACCGGTCCAGCCAGCGGCCCGCGGCCGGCTTCGTCGCAGCCGGCCTCCAGCCGTCCCGGCTCCAGGAATGGTTTCAAGCATGCTTTCATCCCTGCAAAAATACAAAATTCTTTTTTTTGGGCGCCTGCAGATTCTTCACCTTCGGCTCAGAATGACAGTTGTCATCCGTAGACGCAAGGATATCTTTGTGAAATAGCAGATTTTGTATATTTTTGTGGAAATAATGTTATTGCACATGAAACGTATTCTTGCTTTTCTGGCCGGTATCGCCATTACGGTGAGCGCCATGGCCGATGAAGGAATGTGGCTGCTGCCGCTCCTGAAACAACTCAACGGAAAAGACCTCAAGGCCGCCGGCTGCAAGCTGAGCCCCGATGAGATTTATAACATCAACAAGACTTCCCTGAAGGATGCCATCGTCCATTTCGGCGGCGGTTGCACCGGCGAGATGATCAGCGCCCAGGGCCTGCTGGTCACCAACCACCACTGCGGCTACAGCTCCATCCAGCGCCTGTCCACCGACGACCACAACTACCTGATGGACGGCTACTGGGCCAAGAGCTACGCAGAGGAAATCCCCTGCCCCGGCCTTACTGTCACCTTCCTGGTGAAGATGGAAGACGTGACCGACGCCATTGAAAAAGGCGGCGCCCAGGCCGAAGACATTGAGAAAGCCGCTAAGGAAGCCAACCCCGGCTGCCGCGTTCAGGTGACGGGCTTCTACAACGACAATGTACACTACCTCATCGTGTACCGCACCTACAACGACATCCGTTTCGTGGGCGCACCCCCGGAAGACATGGGCAAGTTCGGCGGTGAGGCCGACAACTGGATGTGGCCCCGTCACACCTGCGACTTCTCCATGTTCCGCGTGTATGCCGGCAAGGACAACCTGCCCGCCGATTACAGCCCGGAGAATGTTCCCTACAAGCCCGCCCGCAGCCTGAAGATTGCCACCGGCGGCGTGAAGGAGAACGATTTCGCCATGATCATGGGCTACCCCGGCCGCACCCAGCGTTATCAGACCGCCGAGCAGCTCAAGCAGATGATTGCCGGCAACCGCGTTTCCATCGACGCCCGCACCGTTCGCCAGGACATCATGTGGGAAGCCATGTGCGCCGATCCTTCCGTCCAGCTGAAGTACGCCAACAAGTACGCCGGCAGCGCCAACGGCTGGAAGAAATGGCAGGGTGAAGAACTGGCTTTCAAGAACCTGAATATCATCGGCCGGGAAGAAGAGAAAGAGGCCGCCCTCAAGGCTTGGATCGAGGCCGATCCTGCCCGCAAGGCCCTCTACGGCGACCCTGTGGCCGAAATCGCCGAATATGTGAAGAAGAATTCGGCCGATAACCTGGCCATCACCCTCCTGTCCGAAGCTCCCCTCCGCATTGAACTGATCAGCCTGGCCGCCGGCACTTTCCGCATGTTCTCCAACGGCATTCCCGCCGGAGCCGATACCACCGCCGTCCTGGCCCAGGCCGTGGAGGCTGTCAAGGGCCAGTACCGCGACTACGTGGAGCCCCTGGACCGCAAAGAGGCCGTTGCCCTGCTGGAATTCTACCGCAAGAACGCCAAGCCGGAAGACTATCTGCAAGGCCTGAACGGCGGCGAAGATTTCGCCACGCTGGACATCCCGGCCTATGTACAGAAGCTGTTCGACAACAGTATTTATACTTCTCACGAGAAACTGGCGGCATCGGCCACCAGCCTGGCCGCCCTCACCGAGGACCCGGTGATGGAACTGTACAACAGCGCCATTACCGTGCTGATGAAGTACTACCAGAAGCAGTTCCTCGGCAATGATGAATCCTACGACCTGGCCCGCAAGCATTTTGCCGCCGCCCTGCTGGAGTGGCAGAAAGGCCAGGCCATGTACCCGGATGCCAACTCCACTATGCGTCTCACTTATGGTAAAGTGCTGCCTTACAGCCCCAAGGACGGTCTGAAGTATCTGTACTACACCACCGCCAAGGGCCTGCTGGAGAAAGAGAATCCCGACGATCCCGAATTCATCCTGCCCGCCGGGATCAAGGAACTGCTGCTGGCCAAGGACTATGGCCGCTGGGCCGATGCCGACGGCACCCTGCACACCTGCTTCCTCACCAACAACGACATCACGGGCGGCAACTCCGGCTCCCCTGTGCTGAACGCCAAGGGCGACCTGATCGGCCTGGCTTTCGACGGCAACTGGGAAAGCATGAGCTCGGATGTGATGTTTGAACCGGAACTCCAGCGCTGCATCTGCGTAGACATCCGCTACGTACTCTGGCTGGTAGAGAAGTACGGCGGCGCCACCAACATCATCAACGAACTTACGTTCGCAAAGTAAAATCCGGCTGGCAGATAAGCGCCTGACTGATAGGTATTTATAAAAAGTAATCGTTCAAAAATCGAACGATTACTTTTTGTATGTTATTGTGTTACAGAGAGTTAGTTGCCAGGGTTGGGGCGGGTTAGACGAGGGCGGCCAGCTTTTGTGCCAGATCCATGAATGCCTGGCTGTCCGGACGGTCCAAGAGTGCTACGGGGGTGCCGTTATCGGCACCCTCTCTTATATCCTGCACCAGGGGAATCTGGCCCAGGAGGGGGATGTCCAGGTTGCGGGCCATCTGAACGCCGCCATCTTGGCCGAAGAGGTAGTATTTCTCTTCCGGATGGGCCGCCGGGGTGAACCAGGACATGTTTTCCACCAGGCCGTAGATGGGAATGTTCACCTGCGGATTGCGGAACATGTTGGCGCCGCGGAGGACGTCGGACAAGGCCACCGCCTGCGGGGTGGTTACGATGATGGCGCCGTTCATGGGAACATCGCCGATGAGGGAGATGTGGATGTCACCGGTGCCCGGAGGCATGTCGATGAGCAGGAAATCCAGCGGTCCCCACTGCGTTTGCAGGATGATCTGCTTCAGGGCGGTGGAGGCCATGGGCCCGCGCCAGATGAGGGCCTGGCCGGCCTGGGATACGTGACCCACGGAAAGCCACTTGACTCCGTATTTCTCTTCCGGAACAAAGAGGTTGTCGTTTTCATCCTCGCCGAACATCTGGATCACGGCGTCTTCCGTGCCGGTCATGGTGGGAATGGAGGGACCGTATACATCGGCATCGGCCACACCTACGCGGTAGCCTAAGCGCGCCAGAGCCACGGCCAGGTTCACAGTGACGGTACTTTTGCCCACGCCGCCCTTGCCGGAAGCGATGCCGATAATGTGGCGCACCTCCCGCAGCTGGTCCAGATTGAACTCGATGCCTTTAGGGGCGGGTTTGGCGGGATCCTTCACGATGCTGTCCACCGTAATTTCCGTTCCGCCAGGCAGATGCCGGTACAGGCAGGCCTGCACGGCGCCGATAAGGTAATTTTTCAACGGGTCCGGACGCTTGGGGAAGGCCAGTGTCACGTGAACGGCGTTATCGGCCTGTTCAATCTTTTCCACCATGCCCAGGGCCACAATACTCTGGTCCCCCTTGGCAGGATGCTGCACCTCCTGCAGCAGTTGTAAAATATCTGTCATTTTCCTGGCACGTATCTTATTGATTCTTAGTCGTTTCCTGAAAGTTTTCGTTCGTTTTTTGAACGATTACTTTTTGTAAGTTGTTGGTTTTTAGGCACATGGCTGCCAGGGCTAGCGCCAATAATAGGAGCAGGCCGATGGAGGCGATGCGGGAGACGGTGGCGCCGATGCGGTAGCTGTCCGGCAGGAAGGTCATCACCACTTCGTGGGAGCCGGCGGGCAGGACGGCGGCGCGGAAGGTCCAGTTGGCGCGCAGAAGCTCCAGGGGCTCTCCGTCCACGGTGGCGTGCCAGCCGTTGGGGTAGTAGATTTCGCTGAACACGGCCAGGCGGTCGGAGGCCGATGTGTAACGGTAATGCAGCTCGTTGGGGGCGTAGGAGGTCATTTCGATGACCGGAGATTCATCGGCGTCAGAAATACAAAGGACGCCGTTGCTTTCTGTCAGGGCCGGCGCCGACTGACTGTTTACCACAGCCTGGTGGCGGAGATCGATGGCGCCCAGGAGGGCGATTTCTTCGTCTGGAGAAGCAGCAACGGCTATGGAATCCACGAACCATGCAGGGCCGAAGGCTGCGTCGTTCACCAGGGGCGGATAGTCGCCGTGCAGGATTACATAGCGGGTGTTCAGGGCGTTGAGGACGGGGGTGTTATCGGCCATCCAGGCCTCTACGTCCAACAGGTCTTCCGTCTGGTTCAGCTGTTTGTAAAGACCGTTGATTTCGCCGGTGAGATACTGCTCAATAAGGTCTTGGTAGCGCTGCAGCTTGGCCGGAGAATAGCCGCCCACGTTCTTGTGGTGGTAAGACGGAACGGAGGAATTGAACACATTCACCGTGAGGTCCAGGACGCGGTACTGCGGGTCTTCATCGGCCTTGATAATCTGGTCTACAGGGCGCTCCGCGAAGGGTTTGCCGAAGTCTTTGGGCGTAGTGAAGTGACCGGCGTTCAGGTAGCGTTTGCCGGCGCCGAACAGGTCCGTCAGTACAAGCAGGCCGATGACAACGGCAGCTATCTGCTTACGGCCGAAGCCCTTGGCGTTTTCCGTCTGTCCCTTCGGCAGATAGGCCCACAGGAGCAGTCCGCCGGCGGCCAGGATGAGCAGCAGGGAGCGGAGGGCATCGGCCTTAAAGAGAGCGATACGGTCCTGCACCAGGGCTTCTACCAGGATGTCCTGCATACCGGCATCGGCGGCCGATTCGAAGTTGCCGAAGAGTCCGGGCACCAGCCAAGCCAGCGCGCAGAAGCCGCCGGTGAGGCCGAAAGCCCAGCCAAAGGCCTTTTGGAAGCGTTTTTTGTCGTAGGTGCCCCGGGCGATGCGGTCCAGCGTCACGAAACCCAGCAGCGGCAGTGTCACCTGCAGCACCACCAGGGCCATGGATACCGTCCTAAACTTGTTATATAGCGGTAAATACTTGAAGCAGAATTCGGTAAACGGCATGAAATGGCTGCCCAGCGCCATCAGGACCGCCAGGATGGTAGCCGCCAGCAGCCACCATTTCTCCCGTCCCTTGTACAGGCCCAGGCCCAGGATAAATAGGAAGACGCAGATGGCGCCCATATACATAGGGCCGGCGGTAAACGGCTGCGGGCCCCAATAAAGCGGCAGGTTCTTGGCGGTCTCCTTCAGGTTCTTCTGCCCGGCCTGGCGCAGCAGTTTGATGGTGGCCGATTTCTCCGGATTCACCGCCCCGGCCGATGATCCGCCGTTGAAGTTGGGAATCATGAGGTTGGGCAGTTCTTCCCAGCCGTAGCTCCAGGATGTGGCATATTCCAGGTCCAGGCCTTTGCTGTTTCCTTTGTCCTGATCCTGAGTAAGTTCCGAGCCGCCGCGCATGGTGTTGGGAGTGTATTTGGCCAGCGGCAGCAGCTTGTTCACATTGGTGGCGATACCGGCACCACCCAGCACCAGCAACAGGAGGGAAGCGATGATGAACGGCTTCCAGGCCTTGGTCTGAATGGTGTGAATGAGTTCCACCAGAGCGAACAGCAGCACCATAATGGCCAGATAATAAGTAATTTGCTGGTGGTTGGCCTTGATTTGCATACTCAGCGCCAGACCGAACAAAACCGCGCCCAACAACATCCTGACCGGAGATTCTTCGCTTCGCTCAGAATGACGATGGTCATCCTGAAGAGCGGATGCGACGAAGGATCTCCCGCCGCTGCGATAGGTATATACCAGTGCGGCCAGGACCCAGGGCATCAGGGCGATGGCTTGCATCTTCGTGTTGTGCCCCACTTGGATAATCTGGAAATTGTAGCTGCAGAAGGCCACGGCGATGGCTCCGCCTATGGCCACAGGGATGCTTACGCCCATGGCCAGGAACATCAGGAACGCTCCCAATAGGGTCACGAAAATCCAGGTGGCGGGCCGCTTGCCCAAAAACAGAAACTTATAGAGGGGTTCTGTGTAATCGCCGCCGTTCTGGGTGGAAATGGCCGTGGTGGGCATACCGCCGAACATGGAGTCCGTCCAGTAAGTGGGATTGTCCGGATGCGCCTTGTTCCACTCCGTCATCTCGTGGGACATGCCCACATAGCCGGAGATATCGCTCTGGTTCACAATCTTGCCCTGCAGCACCTGTGGCACAAAACCGTAACTAAGTGCCAGGAACAGGACAATGATGCCCAAGGCAATGCCAATCTTTTTCCAAATATCCTTCATATCTGTTCTGTTCGGGAGCAAAAAAGCATGTTTTTGCTCCCCTTTGGGTTATTTTTTCGGTTCCGGGAGCGTTTCGGCCTGTTTTTGCTCCCGGTTCAACAGTGCTGCCAGGGCGTGGGTGGTGGCACGGCGGGAGTAGGGGCCGATTTCGCCCGTGGGGGCGGGTACGCCGCCGGCGCGGAACTGCCGCCAGGCGGTTTCCAAATGGGTGCGGAGGGCGGACTCATCGGCCCAGTCCACGGTAACGCCGGCACCGGTGGCAGCCAGTACCCGGGCCATGGCGCCGTCGCATTGCCCGATGCCCAGCACAGGCCGACGGGCTGCTAGGTATTCGAACAGCTTTCCGGGCAGGATGGGCCGATATTGAGGGTCGTTCCTGAGGGGCAGCAGCAGGAGCGTGGCACTCCGCTGTTCCCGAACAGCCCGCGCGTGATCACAGTATCCCAGGGAAATCACGTTGTCGATAAGCCCTTGTTTTCCAACTGCTTCCAGGATTTCTCGGTCCACTTTCCCGGCCAGGCGCAAGCGGAAAGCCGCCCGGAACTGCGAGTCTTCGGCCGCCATTTCCCCCAGCACTTTCCACAGGACCAGCGGGTTGCCATCGGCCGCAAAGAGACCGGTGTGCGTGAGGTTGAAATGGCCGTCCGGCTCCGGTGCGGGGCCCGTGAAGTCTTCTTCATCGTAGCCGTTGGTGATGCAGGCTACGGGCGTTTGGGTCTGCGCGGCGAATTCCTCCTGCACCAACGGAGTGCAAGTCAGTACCGTGGAGCACTGGTCCAGCACCTCCTGCTCCTGCCGCCGGAGTTTGCGCCAGGTGAGAGCCGTCATGGGGAGGTATTTCAGGTAATACATCCGGGTCCAGGGGTCCCGGAAATCCGGAATCCAGGGAATGCCGGTGGCCTTATGCAGGCGCTGGCCGATCAGGTGAACGGAATGCGGCGGGCCTGTGGTTACAATGACATCGACCGGATGCTGCTGCAAATATTCCCGCAGCAGTTTCACCGAAGGGCGCACCCACCCCACACGCGGGTCCGGCACAAAAAGGTTGGCGCGAATCCAAAGGGACAGTTTCTGCTTCCAGCTTTTCTTGCCGCTGGAGATTTCGGTCACTTCCGTGCTTTTGGCGCCGGTGAGTTTCCGGTAGGCGGCATAGGGTTCCCAGATGGGACCCCGCAGCACCTCCACGGAAGACGGAACTTCGGCGGCAAAAGAGGTATCCAGCGAGGGATAATCGGCGTTTAAAGGCGCGAAGACGACGGGTTCCCAGCCTTCGGCCGGCAGGTATTTCACGAATTTCACCCAGCGCTGAACCCCCGATCCTCCGGACGGCGGCCAATAATAGGCTATGATGAGCACGCGCTTCATAGACTGCAAAGATACGAAAAAACAGTCATATCCCATTGCAGCATGCCGTCAAGACAAAAATCACAGGTGTTAGGTCTTGACCATATGCTTTCGCACACGATCGGACCCTTTTTTCTGCTATTTTGGTCCTGACCACGTGCTTTTTTACTACATTTGCAGCATGAGAAAGTTCTTGTTTATTATATTATTGGCGGTCACGGCCTGCACTGCGCGTGGCGGATGGACCGCCTGGGAGCAAACGGTAATTGAGCGCTCGGACTCCGTGATGTATGTGGCCGTGATACCGGCCGATAGCGCCATCCTGCGAACTCCCAGCCAGGATTTGGGTGCTGCGGAACTCCAATCGGCTGAGCTGCAGACGCTGCTGGCCAAGATGTACCGCACCCTCACCGACCCTTCGCAGGACGGGGTGGGCATTGCCGCGCCGCAGGTAGGGATTAACCGCCGCATCGTGCTGGTGATGCGCTACGACAAAGCGGACAAGCCTATTGAACCCTACCTGAATATTCATATCGACAGCCTCTGGGGGCAAAAGACGCCGGGGCCCGAAGGCTGCCTTTCCGTACCGCCTTACCGGGGCGTGGTACAGCGCTATCCCAACGTGCAAATCTCCTATCTCCAGCCCGACGGAACGCCGGTTACCGAGAAAGTTGAAGGCTATTCGGCCATCATTTTCCAGCACGAATGCGACCATCTGGACGGCATCCTGTACACCGACAGGGCCGATACCGTCTATGTAAATGAGGCTTGGGCGGCCGAAAGAGAAACCTTTACCTACGCCAAGCCGGATTGGTGGAAATAACCGCATGAAACGCGCCCTTCTTCTCGCCACTTTTATTTTCGTGTGCCTGGAAGGACGCGCGCAGGAGTTCTTTGTTCGGGCCCCGGCCTCACAAACCCTCAGCGCCCGTGCCCAGATCGACTCCCTTCTCACAGAGTTCGGGGAAGATTTTGATTCGCAGCATTATACGCTTCCCCTCTCCCTTGCCGCCTCCCTCGGGAAGACGGTACGGATGACGGCCATCACCTATTGGACGCAGGATCCCCTTGAAAATAGGATTCTTGCCTCGGGCCTTGTGGCATATCCGGTCAAAGGCGCTTTCCGGGGTACCGTGGAGGTGGCGCCCTTCAGCAAAGAAAAAGGTCTGAGCGGATCCCAGCGTCTTTATACCCTGGAAACGCTGCCTTCTTTGCTGGGATACGTGGTTATTGTTCCCGACACCATCGGCTACGGCATCAGTGAAGATGAGGTGATTCCCCTGCTCCTGAACCGCAACACGGCGCAAGTATCGGCCGATATGCGCCAGGCCGTCACGGAATACTTCCGTTCGGTGGGTGAAAAGCGGGCCCTTTCGTCCGAAACAAGCCTGTTTGGCTATTCGCTGGGGGCGCCCGGCACCCTGGCCCTGGCATGCCACTATGCCGCCCATCCGGAGCTGGGGGTCAAGCTTCGGCAGATCTACCTGGGCGGCGGCGCCTACGACCCCGGCCTTTCCCTTCGCGGCACGTTCCAACTGGGAGAAAACGGCTTTCTCCTATTCCCGGCCATCACCCTGAGCCTCAACCGCTGGCGAGGGCTGGCGCTGGATCCGGCACAGCTGTTCATCGGGAAAGTTCTTCGGGATTTTGACTACATTGCTTCCTGCCGGGAGAATCCGGCCGATATGGCACAAAGATATGGTACCGACGTGCACACCTATCTCCATCCGGATTGCTTCCGGGAGGGATATAACGAAGATCTCCGCCGCCTGATGAAGGATTTGGAAAACCTTGTTGTTCCCGGCCCCGGGGAGGAGTTCCCCCACAACGTGCCGGTTTATGTCCGGCACTCTGCCCAGGATACGTACATTCCCGTAGAATGCTCGGACCGCCTGGTGCAGGAACTCAGAAAGGCCGGCCACCCTGCTGTTTTCTACCACCGCGACAGGAGCGGCACCCATAACGAAACCGCCGCCAGATCCTTCCTGGACCTGATTCTGATGCTACTGTAGAGATTTAAAGCCCCAGTTCCTCCTTCAAGGCGCGAAGCAGGTCAAAGGCCTGGAGCGGCGTCATGTTGTTGATGTCGGCGGCCTTGAGGCGGTCGCGCAGCGATTCCAGCAGAGGGTCCTCCAACTGGAACATAGAAAGTTGCAGGGAGCCGTCTTTTTCAATGCGGCCTTCTTTCACGTTGTGCGGCTTCACAGGCGTGAGGGCGCCGATGGCGTCCAGCTTCTGGCTGTTTTCCAGGGCCTTCAGCGTGCGTTCGGCGCTTTCCAGCACCTGTGCCGGCATACCGGCCATTCGGGCCACGTGGATACCGAAGCTGTGGGCCGTGCCGCCTTCCTTGATCTTGCGCAGGAACAGCACTTCCCTGCCCACTTCCTTCACCGTGACGTGGTAATTTTTCACACGCGGGAAAAGGCCTTCCAGGTCATTCAGTTCGTGATAATGGGTTGCGAAAAGCGTCTTGGCACCCTTGCCGTATTCGTGGATGAACTCCACAATGCCGCGGGCGATGGACATGCCGTCGTAGGTGGAAGTGCCGCGGCCGATTTCGTCCAGCAGCACAAGGGATCGGCCACTCAAATTATTGAGAATCATGGCCGTTTCCAGCATTTCCACCATGAAGGTGGATTCGCCGCGGGAGATGTTGTCGGTGGCGCCTACGCGGGTGAAGAGTTTGTCGAACCAGCCGATATGGGCCTCCCGCGCCGGCACGAACGAGCCCGCCTGCGCCATTAGCACGATGAGGGCCGTCTGCCTTAACAGGGCCGATTTACCCGCCATGTTGGGACCGGTGAGGATGATGATCTGCTGCGTGTCGCTGTCCAGATAGACATCGTTGGGAACGTATTCCTCCCCGGCGGGCATGAGGGTTTCAATCACGGGATGCCGGCCGTCCTTGATGTCCAGCGCCTTGCTGTCGTTCATCTGGGGACGGCAGTAGTGGCGCTCCACGGCCTGCTCCGCGAAACCGGCCAGCACATCGAGTTTGGCCAGGATGCGGCTGTTGCACTGGATGGCCGGAATCTGCTGTTGGATGTGGCCGATAAGTTCCCCGTAAATGCGCGATTCGATGGCGTAAATGCGGTCTTCGGCCGTGAGGATCTTCTCTTCGTACTCCTTAAGCTCCTCTGTGATATAGCGTTCTGCATTCACCAGGGTTTGCTTGCGGATCCACTCCGGAGGCACCTGGTCGCGGTAGGTGTTGCGTACCTCTATATAATAGCCGAAAACATTGTTGTAGGCAATCTTGAGCGAGCTGATACCCGTCCTTTCGGCCTCCCGCTGCTGCATTTGCAGAAGATAATCTTTTCCGCCGGCCGATAAGGCGCGAAGTTCGTCCAGCTGGGCATCTACACCGGAGCCGATGACCGGGCCCTTGCCAATCTGCACGGCCGGTTCCGGTGCCAGCACGCGCTGAATTTCGGCCAGCAGTTTCTCGCAGCTGCGCAGGCCTTTGAGCAGCTTTTCCAGCGCGCCAGTACCCTGCAGACGCTCCTTGATGGGGCTGGCAAGCGCCAGGCCGCGGCCCAGCTGCATCACTTCGCGGGGATAGGCCTTGCCGCTGGCGATGCGGCCCAGGATGCGATCCATGTCGCCCAGCTTACCCAGGTCCATCTGGGTGTCCAGCAGGGTTTCGGGATGCTCGGTAAAGTATTGCACGCAGTCGTAGCGCACGTTCAGTTCCTTCAAATCCAGGATGGGCATGGCCAGCCACTGCCGCAGCAGGCGCGCGCCCATGGGGCAGGAGCATTTGTCCAGGGTTTGCACCAGCGAGACTCCATCGGCCCCCGAAGCGCTTTGGAATACTTCCAGATTGCGGAGGGTGAACTTGTCCATCCACACGAACTTGGCTTCGTCGATGCGGCCGATGGTACAGATGTTTTTGAGCCCGCTATGCTGCGTCTGCTCCAGGTACACCAGCAGGGCGCCGGCGCTGCAGATGCCCAGCGGATAAGGGTCGATGGCAAAACCTTTCAGGCTCTCCACCTGCAACTGGCGCTGGAGGCGCTGCACGGCGGCATCGTACACGAAGGCCCATTCGTCGATAGAGGTGGTGTAAATGTCGCCCAGGCGCTCCTTGAGGCCTTTTTCATAGCCGCGCTGCACCACCAGCTCCTTGGGCTTGAGGGAGCCCACCAGGGTGGCGATGTAGTCCAGTGAACCCTGCGCCACCTGGAACTGTCCGGTGGATACGTCCAGGAAAGCGGCGCCGCACAGGTCCCTTTCCACCGTGAGACCGCAGAGGTAATTGTTCTCCTTGGTCTCCAGCATGTTTTCGCCAAAAGAGATACCGGGCGTAACTATCTCCGTTACGCCGCGTTTTACCAGTTTTTTGGCGAATTTCGGGTCTTCCAGCTGGTCGCACACGGCCACTTTGTACCCGGCGCGTACCAGTTTGGTGAGGTAATTCTCCAGGGCGTGGTGCGGGAAGCCGGCCATGGCCACGGGGCCTTTGTCGCCGTTGGACTTCTTGGTCTGTACCAGGCCCAGCACGCGCACGGCCGTGATGGCGTCGTCGGAGTACATTTCATAGAAATCGCCCACGCGGTACAGCAGCAGAGCCTCGGGGTGTTGTGCCTTTACCTCGAAGTAATGCCGGAGCATGGGAGTATCTTCCGCCGTCTTTGCCATGAGATACAAAGATAGTATTTTTTCCGGACTTTACTTAGAGCAGGATATTGGAAAGGAAGACCAGCACGATTCCTACCGGCGCCAGGTAGCGCATGAGGAAATACACGCCCTTGAACAGCTTCACGTTGCAGGTGCCGCCGTTGGTGAGCTCGTCGCGGACATCGGCCTTGGACATCCACCATCCCACGAAGAGGGTGAAAGCCAGGCCGCCCAGCGGGAGGAGCCAGTCGGAGCAGAGGGTATCCAGGAAGTCGAAGAAGCTCAGGCCCAGCAGTTTAATGCCGGACAGCGAGCCGAAGGAAAGGCTGCACAGCACACCCACCAGCCAGGTGGAAAAAGCCAACACCAGCGTAGCCGTGCGGCGTTTCATCCCTTTTTCATCTACCAGGAACGCCACGCCCACTTCCAGCATGGAGATGGCCGAGGTAAGCGCCGCCGCCAGGATGGTGAGGAAGAAAGTGGCCGATACCAGGGCGCTGACAATGGGCATACCCTCTCCCATCTTGTTGAAGATGTACGGAAAGGTCTGGAAGACCAGGCCCGGGCCGCTTTCGGGGGCGATTCCGGCGGCAAAGACGGCCGGCATCACGGCGAAAGCTGCAATGATGGCAAACAGGAGGTCACAAATGGCCGTTCCCACACCGGAGGCTACCAAGTTCTCCTCTTTCTTCACATAAGAGGCATAGGTAAGTACCGTGCCCACACCCAGCGAGAGGGAGAAAAAGGCCTGTCCCAGGGCCGCAGCATAGGCATCCGATGTGAGACGGGAGAAATCCGGTTTCAGCAGATAGGTAACCCCGGCAAAGGAGCCCGGCAAGGTAAGGGAGTAGATGACAATGAAAACGATGAGCACGAAGAGCAGGGGCATGGCCACCTTGGAGAAGCGCTCGATGCCTTTTTTCACGCCACCCAGCACCACGCCGGCCACCAGGGCCATGAACAGCGTATGCGTAAACAGCGGCTGCCAGGTAGAAGAGATGAACTGGCCGAAGAAGCCGGAGACTTCTTCCTCCGTAGAGGCTCCGGTGAAATCGAAGGAAAGGGCCTTGAAGAGGTATTCCACCGACCAGCCGCCAACTACGGAATAGTAGCTGAGAATTAGGAGCGGAGACAGGATGGTGAGCAGTCCGGCCCATTTCCAGGCCGTTCCGGGGGCCAGTTTGCGCATGGCACCAAAGGTGTCCAGGCGGCTCCGGCGGCCGATAATGGATTCGGCAAAAAAGATGGGCAACGCAACCAACAGGCTGGCTACGATATACACCAGGATGAAGGCCGCGCCGCCATATTCACCCAGCACATAAGGGAAACGCCAGATGTTTCCCAGCCCCACGGCGCTCCCCGCCATGGCAGCGATTACCGCAAAGCGGCTGCCGAAATTTTCCCTTTGTTTCTTCATAGCAGAACGGAAGCGATTACAAGGGCCAGGATGCCCAGCGGTGCCACATAGCGGATGAGGATATACAGGATGGGGAACAACTTCACATTGCCCCGCAACGTGCCTCGGTTGGTGAGTTCGGCGAAGAGTTTTCTCCTGGGCATCACCCAGCCCACCAGAATCACGGAAAGCAGACCGCCGATGACCAGCAGCACATTGGAGGCGAAGCTATCGGCAAAATCGAAAATACCCATGTGCAGGATTTTCACGCCTTGCAACGGACCGAAGGAAAGGCTGCACAATATGCCCGCCGCGCCGCAAAGCACGAAGAGCAGCAGGCTGGCCTTCACACGGGACATTCCACGGCTTTCCGTTAGGTAGGCCACTCCCACCTCAATGAGCGAAACCGACGAAGTAAGCGCTGCGATGAAAATGGTGAGGAAGAAGAGGATGGCCGCAATCGCGCTAGTTACCGGCGCCTGAACCGCCATGGTGGAGAAAATGTACGGCAGGGTTTGGAACACCAGGCCAGGACCGCTGCCCGGGCCGATTCCCGCGGCAAAAACGGCCGGCAGGATCGCAAATCCGGCAATGTAGGCAAACAGCATGTCGCTGAAGGACGTGCCCACCGCGCTTACCACCAGGTTCTCACTCCGGCTCACATAGGAAGAATAGGTGATGATGATGCCCATGCCCAAAGACATGGAGAAAAAGGACTGCCCCAGGGCATCCACAAAGGTATGGATGGTCACCTGCGAAAAGTCCGGGCGGGTCAAATAGTGAATCCCCTCCTTGGCGCCCGGCAGCGAAATGGAATAGCCGGCAATGGCCACAATGAGCAGGAAGAGGATGGGGATGGAAATCTTGCTGAACTTCTCGATACCCGCCTTAACGCCAAAGGCCACAATGCCCACCGTTACCGCCATAAACAGCAAATGGCAAAGCAAGGGAATCCATGTGTCGCTGATGAACCGACCAAAGATACCGCTCACCTGGTCAGGATCCGTTTGTGTGAATTCCAGTTGGCAAGCTTTGGACAGGAAATCCAGCGACCAGCCGCCCACCACCGAATAATAGGACACAATCCACAGGGGCGTCAGGACCATGAGCCAGCCGAACCAGCGCCCGGCACGTCCGGGGATGAGCTGGCCGATAGCCACCCGGCAATTGGATCCGCTGCTGCGGCCGATAACGGATTCGGCCAGGAAAATGGGAACGGACAACAGGAGCACGAAGCCGATATAGATGATGATGAAGGCCGCGCCGCCATTTTCACCCACAAGATAGGGGAACCGCCAGATATTACCAAGGCCGATGGCCGATCCGGCCAACGCCATGATAACGGCCGTCCGGCCGCCGAATTTTTCTCTTGTTTTCATCGGTAACGAATACACTGTAGGGTTGCAAAGATAGCGAATTCTTCTTAATTTTGTGCTATGCAACAATACCTTGACCTTCTCCGGCACATCCGGGAAAACGGCGTGATGAAAGAAGACCGCACCGGTACCGGCACGCAAAGCGTGTTCGGCTACCAGATGCGCTTTAACCTGGCCGAAGGCTTCCCCCTGCTCACCACCAAAAAGGTGCATCTGAAGTCCATCATCTATGAGCTCCTCTGGTTCATTTCCGGCAACACCAACGTGCGTTGGCTGCAGGAGCACGGCGTGAGCATCTGGGACGAATGGGCCGATGAAAACGGCGATCTGGGCCCCGTTTACGGGCATCAGTGGCGCTCCTGGCCCGCGGCAGACGGGCGGGTTATCGACCAACTTTCAATGGTTATCGACATGATACAACATAATCCGGACTCCCGGCGCATGTTGGTAACAGCCTGGAATCCAGGCGAAGTGGACAAAATGGCCCTGCCGCCCTGCCACTGTCTGTTCCAGTTCTATGTGGCCGATGGAAAACTCTCCTGCCAGTTGTATCAGCGCAGCGCGGATGTTTTCCTGGGCGTTCCGTTCAATATTGCCTCTTATGCACTGCTTACCCTCATGATTGCCCAGGTGTGCGGCCTGCAGCCCGGAGAGTTTGTGCATACAACTGGTGACACGCATATTTACCGGAACCATTTCGAACAGGTGGAGCTGCAGTTAAGCCGCACGCCCCGCACGCTGCCGGTAATGCGCCTGAACCCGGACGTCAAGTCGGTCTTCGACTTCCAATATGAAGATTTCACCCTGGAGGGCTACGATCCCTGGCCCGCCATCAAAGCACCCGTTGCCGTTTAAATTATGGAAAAATGTCTAATCGTAGCCGTGGCCGACAATTGGGGTATCGGCATCAAGAACCAACTTCCGTGGCACATTGCGGAAGACCTTAAATACTTCAAAGCCACCACCAAGGGCTTTCCGGTGATCATGGGCCGCACCACCTATTTCTCCCTGCCGTTCCGCCCCCTGAAAGGCCGCAAGAACATTGTGCTCAACCTGGGCGGCGAAGACATTCCGGAAGTGACGTGTGTATATTCCTTTGAGGAGGCCTATAAGGAAGCAGAGGCCACCGGAGCCGAAAAATGTTTCGTGATGGGCGGTGCCTCCGTATACCGGGCCGCCATGCCGGAGATGGACAAGCTGTACATCACCCATGTACATACGGTCCTTCCGGACGCCGATGTCTTCTTCCCGGAAATCGACCCGGAAATCTGGGAGCGGGAAAGCACCTCGGAAACCTTCACGGATCCGGAAACCGGCTATCCTTTTGAATTTGTCATTTATCGTAAAAAGAACATGATCAGCAAAGAACTCTGGGGCACGGCGCCCGACGGGAAGGAAATCTTCCTCTATACCCTGAAAAACGCCTCCGGCGCGTATGTACAGTTATGCAACATCGGGGCGGGCATTGTCTCCGTTGTGGTTCCGGACAAGAACGGGAAGCTGGACGACGTTGTCATCGGCTATAAAAACGCCCTGGATTACTTTGCCGACGGCCCCTGCTCCGGCAAGATTCCCGGCCGTTACGCCAATCGCATTGCCAAGGGCAAGTTCACCCTGGACGGCGTGGAATATACCTTGCCCATCAACAACGGGCCCAATCACCTGCACGGCGGCCCCGAAGGCTTCCAGAACCAGGTTTGGGACAGCCGCATTGAAGGTAACGCCGTAGAGTTCATGTACTTTTCGGCCGATGGAGAAGCCGGCTATCCCGGCAACCTGAAGGTGGTAGCGCACTACACATGGGGCGAAGACAATTCCCTGAAGCTCATCCTCACCGCCCAGACCGACAAACCCACGGTGGTGAACCTCACCAACCATGTCTACTTCAACCTGGACGGCGAAGCTTCCGGCAGCGTCTTGAACCACAAGCTGGAGCTCAACGCCTCGCAGTGGCTGCCCACCGACGAGACCCTCATTCCGCAGGGAGAACCTGCCGACGTTGCCGGTACGCCAATGGACTTCGTGGAGGCCAAGCCCCTCGGCCGGGATATCCAGGCCGATTTCCCCGCCCTCAAATATGGTAAGGGCTATGATAACTGCTATCTGATCGATGGCGCCATGCCCGGCCAGCTTTCCGAGGCTGCGCAGCTGTGGGGTGCCGTTTCCGGCCGCCATCTGGAGGTGCTAACCACCCAGCCTGCCGTGCAGGTTTACACCGGCAACTGGCTCAAGGGTTGCCCCCAGGGCAAGAGCGGTCGCGCCTATCAGGATTACGATGCCGTGGCCATTGAATGTCAGCATTGCCCGGACTCCCCCAACCGCCCGGACTTCCCCACCACCGTCCTTCGGCCCGGCGAAGTCCTGGAAGAAGCCATCATCTGGATCTTCGACTAAAGTTTCCTGGCAAGCAAACGCCTGACAAACAGCCGTTTACAGAAAGTAATCGTTCGGTTTTTGAACGATTACTTTTTATAATATGCTATGTAATAGGCACTTAGGTGCCAGGAGGGTTATAGCCCCAGGGTGGCGAACAGGTTTTCGGGGGTACAGTCTTTCAGAAGAACCGTCTTGTTGGCATCCAGCAGGTAGAGGGACGGCAGGGCACGCACGTTATAAATAAGGTCTGTGCGGATGACGAAGGCTGGATCGTAGCCGTTGATCCAGTTGGAAGGATACGTGTCTATCTTCTGCTTCCACGCGTCTACGTCTTCATCGATATAGATATCCACCACTTTCAACTGCCCGGAGGCAATGGCTTCGGACAGCGCCTCGTTGGCCGAAAAAGTCTCTTGGATTTCCTCACAGGCCTGGCAGTCCGGGTTGCCGAAAATGAGCAAAGTTAAATCGGCCTTGATACCGTATAAAGTGCGCCGATGGCCGAAAGTGTCGATGAAGACAAAGTCTGCGGCAGGGGTTCCGGGCCGATTCAAGGCGCACAGCTCCGCCTGCCAGGCGTAACGCTGGCGCTCGGTAGGAGACAGCAACTCGCTGTGGGCTAGGCCATTCACGTAAGGCAGGTACAGTTCTTCGCTGCGGACGGGGGAATTGGGGTCGTAGAAGTATTTGGCCACCAGTTCGGTCATTTCGGGCATCAGGTTGCCGGAAGGCTTGGCCTGCTGGAAGGCTTCCGTACGGGAAAAGAGCTGCTGCATGGCGCGGGAGCCATCGGCCGGCGAAACCTGCTCCAGAAGCCGGGCGAAAAAGCCCATCTCCTTTTCCACATCTTCCTTCAAAACGCCGTTTACGTGCAGGGAATCGCAGAAATACAGGCTGTCAGGGGTGGTATAACGGTCCCAGAAATGCTGCGCCAACCAAGCAAGCCGTTCTCCTGGGTCTTCCAGCATAATGGGAATTTCCACCGAAGGGAACGGGCGGTTTTGAGGTGGCGCCGATGTCTTCTTGGGCGCGCAGCAGAGTACGCATCCGAGGCAAAGCACCAGGAGGATTCTTTCCTTCATAACACGCAAAATTAAGGAAAAAAGCGTAATTTTGTGCGTATGACGCGTAAAACCTTACTGGCCATCTGTTTGCTGCTGGCAACCCTCCCGCTCAAGGCGCAGTTCTATCTGAACGGAGACAACCCCGCCCGGACGCGCTGGTATACCCTGGAAACGCCCCATTATCAGCTCATTTATCCTATCGGTATAGATTCGCTGGCCCGCACTTATGCCCGGCAGCTGGAACAGTTCCGCGTTCCCATGGGCCGAAGCATCGGCCTGACGCCCGGAGAAGGCCAGCGTAAAAAAATGCCTGTCATCCTGCATCCTTTCAACCCTTATTCCAATGGGTCCGTGAGCTGGGCTCCTCTGCGTTTCGATCTCTATACCCTGCCCCAGGCCAACGGAAGCGACCCCGCCCCCTGGAGCATCCAGCTGGTGGCCCATGAACCCCGGCACCAGGCTCAGCTGCAGGCTGGCGGCAAGCGTTATTTCAAAGTATTCAACATCCTGACCGGCGAGGCCTGGAACCCGGTGGCCTACCAGGTCTTTCTGGGTAAGGCTTTGGGAGAAGGGGATGCCGTTGCGGCGGAAACCGGCCTCTGGGCCGGCTCGCGAGCCCGCACGGCCGATTTTCTCAACTATTACCGCGTTGCGCTGGACCAGGGCGATTTCCGCAACTGGTTCCGCTGGCGCTATGGCTCCTATAAGTATGAAACCCCGGACCATTACACCGTAGGTTACCTTACTGTAGCCGGCGCCCGTTACCTTACCGGTCATCCGCTCATCGTCAACGAAACCCTGGAAACGGGACGAAAAAAGCCCTGGCTCCTGTCCAGCAGTTTCCGGATGGTCTTGCGGGAAAAAAGCTTTGGGAAGCGCTTCAATGAGAGTTTTCGCGAGATTCTGGACAGCGTCAACGTCCATTGGCAGGCCGATGCCGCCCGCCGCGCCCCTTTCCTGGAGATGGAGCGGATTACTCCATCGGCCTCTTTCCCAATGGATTACGCCACTCCACAGGTGTGCGCCGACGGGACAATCTTTGCGCTGCGGGAAGGCTATCTGCAGCCGGCCGAACTGGTGGCCATCCGGGACGGGCGCATCCGGCACGTTATGTACCTCAACGCCACCAAGGCGCCGCTCTATTATGAACCGGTAAAAAATCGGCTTTACTGGACGGAAACGCGGCAGGACGCCCGCTGGAAACTGAGCGGCACTTCAGTGGTATCCTATTACGACCTCAGCACGGGCAAAGCCCGCGACCTGGCCACCGGACACTATTACTACAACGCCCAGCCGTCGGCGGAGGGAAGCCTGCTTGTTGCGGCCGAATATATGCCGGAGGGAACGAATTACGTGGTATTGTTATCGGCCGAAAATGGGCAGCCGGTGCGCCGTATCCGCGTTCCGGACGGTATTCAGGCGGTGGAGTTCGGCTGGATGGGTGAGACCATCTATGTCGAAAGTATAACAGCCGGGGGGTATGGCATTTTCCGCATTACGCCGGAGGGTACCTGGGAAGAGGAGTTGCCGCCCAGCGTTCAGAAAATAACCAACCTGTCCGGTAAGGATAACTATCTGGAATGGGTGTCGGACCGAACGGGCGTGAACGAACTGTATCGCTACGAGCCGGAGAGCAAGCGCCTGCTGCAAATGACCAGCACGCGTTACGGAACCACAGACCCCGTGAGCGACGGGCAATACCTGTACACCGTATCGCAGACGATGGAAGGCGTTCAGCTTTTCCGCACGCCTCTTAGCGCCTTGCAGCCGCGCGAGGTGGAGTTTTCCGATGTCTATTCCTACTTCCTGGCCGATACCCTCACCGCGCAGGAGCGGGCACTGGGACCTGGGCCGAACCTTTCATCGGCCGTTCCTGTAAGCGCTCCCAAACGTTATAATAAACTCATGCATCCCATGCGGATGCACTCCTGGCTGCCGCTGTATGTGAACTACGACGCCGTGAAGGAGGGATCCATGGACCTGACCTATAAAACGGCGTCCATCGGCCTCAGCGGCTTTTTCCAGAATACATTGGGAACGGTGTCCGGCATGGTGGGCTATAGCCTGCACCGCAGTCCGGACAACCGGGAGAACTGGCGTAATGCCTTCCATGCAAAAGTGGTATACACCGGGCAGTATCCCGTGGTCGAGGCCCGCCTGGACGTAGGAGACCGCGCCTCCCGGCAATATTATGTGAATCAGTACATCCAGCCGCTCGTTACCAATCAGTCGGCCGGCGTTTTCCTGCGCCAAGCACCGCTGGTGGACCTTTCCTTCCGGGTTTATGTACCCCTTTCCGTGCGCCGGTTCGGCGTCACCTACGGTTTCATCCCGCAGGTGAGCTATACCTTCACCAACAATTGGATGGCGCCGGATCCGGTCCAATGGAAACTGCCCAAACGCTTCGTGGGCGTGCGTACGCACTATAGGCTGGCCGATACAGGAACCGATGCCAATGTGCCCCTGCAGCGCCTTGCGGCATCGGTTCGCGGCTACGCCATCCTCTCCAAGGCCCCCAATAATGTCTATCCCCGCCTGGGCGTGGGCGCCGAATTGGGCGTAAGTGTCAGGCCCGGTTTGTCGCAGTTGTTCCCGGCCAATCTTTACGCTTATGCCTACGGTTATTTGCCCGGCATCTGGCGCACCCAGGGGCTCAAACTCACCGGTATGGTGCAGAAGCAACTGCGTTCCCAGGGACTGGTCTTTGCCGAAATGAGCATCAATACCCTGCCCCGGGGATTCCAATCAGATGTAACTTCTGTGGTGGCCCAGGGGAATCCGCTACAATGGAAAGTTACGGCCGATTACGCCATTCCCATCTACGTGGGCGACCTTTCCATCCCCGGCGTAGCCTATATCAAGAACTTTGTTCTCACCCCGCACGCCGACTTCGCCGGCCTGGGAAGCGACAATCTCTGGAGCGCCGGCGCAGACTTTACGGCCCAAATGGCCAAGCTCATCCTGCCCTTCGACAGTTCGCTGGGCGTATCTTTCTCCTGGCTGGGCGGCAGTTGGTACGCCAATACAGGCCAGGAAAAACCCTGGTCCGTGAGCCTCATTCTGGGAATGGATTTCTAATTAAACCAGCTTATAGATTTCGCTGACGTGGACGAAGCCGCGCTTTTCGAAGAAGCGGTGGGCGGCGTGGTTGTCCCGGCCGGATTCCAGGTAGACGCCACTGACGCCGGAGGAACGGAGCCATCCGATGGCCGTCTGCAGCAGCAGGGCGCCGGTGCCCTTGCCGCGGAAGTCCTCCTTTACCAGAACATCGGAAACTACGCCGAAGGGGGCGTCGCCGTCCTCCTGGATTTCGGCCACGGCAAAGCCCACCAGATCACCGTCTAGCGAAACGGCTTTCCACACCTGGGTTTTTGCCGGGTTTTCAAAATGCTGAAGGATGTAATGCATCCACTTTTCGCGGGCATCGGGGGCCGGACGGCCGCAAAGGACACCGTCCTTCATATAGGATTCGCCCACTCCCATTTGGAACTCACCGTGGGAGATGTATTCGGGATGGGGGCCAGGAATAAATCGGCCAGCGCCGGAGCGTCGGCGGGTATAGCGGGAAGGATTTTCATAGTTTAGCTTTGGTTAAACATGCTCTTAATGAACTCTGTAATGCTTTGGATGCCTTTCACCACCACCAGCAGAAGGGCAAAGATAGTGATAGCCGCCACTGCCGCCACCACAAACGCCGCCAGGCCGCTGCTGGGCAAGCCAAAGTGCGTGAGGAAGGGCATTTCGTCCTCCTGGAACAGGAGCTCGAAGGTGGAAACCACGGAGACAATACCCAGAAGGATATTCAGGAACATTTCGCTGCGCATGGACTGGTAGTCCGATAGGTTGTGCAAGCTGCCATCAACCTTCTCCATGAGCACGTTCAGGCGCTCATAATCGTCCTCCAAGCCCAGACGGGCGGTAGTGCGGTCGAACATCACTTTGTGGGAAGGATACTTGGAATATTTCACCACGTCCAGCTGCGTGACCATGCGGGTGAGCCGGATGGAAAGGGCCGAATTTTCGCCGATAAGGTTCTGTGAGGGCTTGTTTTCCACGTCGCGGGTGGAGCCGATGACCATGTCCGTGGCCAGGCTGATGACCTGCTTTTTGGCCAGGATCATTTCCAGGATCATGAGGTATTCCGGCCAGGAAACGTGATAGAAGGCGCGCTCCTTCAGGTGCTCCGCCCAGTTTACGCCCTCCTCTCCGGCGCCGCGGCGGCCATACGTGCCGATAACCACACAGAGGGAGCTGCCGGCCAGCACAAGGTCGTCGGTGTCGATGGCAATGTTTTCGCCGCAGACTTCGTCGAAGGCGGCAGGGTCGCGATAGGGCCATTCTTCCGGATAAAGGGACAGCAGGCCGATGAGTTCTTCCTTATGTTCCTGTTTCAGGTGCTCGATGATCTGGGCCTCCGTGAGCGGGTTTTCCCGCTGGTTGGAGAAGAGATCGGTTCCGTCTTCCTCCAGGTGCTGGAGGTTCTCCCATACGTCCACCATGGCGTAACGGAAGTCGTTGTCCACGGTGAAGCCCTCCTGGGCCCAATGGCGCATCAGCTGCCGGCGCTGGACGGCTGAGACCTCCTCTTTGAAGCGCGTGCAATGCTGGTAAATGAAGTTTTTATAGCGAAGGGCCACGGCGTCGAAGCTGCGCCAGGTTTCGGTGGGAGGAATGGATTCGGCCTCTGCCAACGGGTGGCCGTTGGCGTCCAGCCACACGGCATCTACCGAGAAATGGGTCTCATATTCGATACTGGTTTTGTCTTCTCCTTCCTTTTTGGACCAGAATTCCGCACTGAGCCAGTTGGAAAGGAAAGCAATGATATGGTCCGTTTCCACCGGCCTGGACAGCTGGCACGCATAACCGTCGAAGAGAAAACGGTAGGTAAAAGATGCTACGTGGCCGAAAAACAGGTTCATTTCCACATTACAGTGGCCGCTGAGCGTTGCTTCGTAGATGGCTTCGTCCTCCTTAGGATGGATGGGCATGGTGAAGTCGAAACCGCGTAGGGAGAATCGGCTCACCATAGGGTTTTTGGCCGACAGTACGAAGATTTCCTTCTCTATCTTCCTTTCCATCTTACCGCCGCCACCCATCCGCGCGATGGGAACGTGGAGGGCATCGGCCTTTTCCAAATATATTTTTCTCTCAGGGTCCAGGCTTTCGTACTTGGCGTCCTGAGGCGGCAACAAATCTTCCGGGAGTATGAATTCCTTGGAATGATGGATGGAAAAAGTTTGGATAAAGACCACGGAAAATCCCGGGTATGTAATCTTTCGTGACATATAAGGCGGTTTAGTCTGTCAAATATACATATTTTTTGTATATTTGACCTTAATTAAACACTTTATAGCCATGGCAGATCTCAAATTATCTTACGACGAACTTACGGCCATCATCCACCTGGCCGCCCGTTTAGCCTACGCCGACGGTCAATTCTCAGATGAGGAAATGAACGGGCTCGTCGGCTATCTCACCTATATTTATAACTTCGAAGGCCAGGAAGATCTCCTGAAAAGCTACTGGGAAGACGCCAGCAAAATGGACACGGGAGACGCCATTAAGTTGCTCCAAGGCGTGGGCGACCTGGAAAAACAGTTCGCGTCCAACATGTTTGTAAAGGTTATTGCGGCCGATGGAAACATCGACGAGTCTGAAAAAGAGCTCTATTTCAAGCTCATGGATATTTGCAGCCTGCCTGAACACAATCTCACCGCCGAAGCAGAAGACGGCATACGAGATCGGAAGAGCACACGTCTGAACTCCAGT